>JAQUKI010000107.1 GCA_028719225.1 Fidelibacterota bacterium
GATAGATTTGGCGGAATTCACAGTAGGATTTTTCGATGATCCGGCAATTATGATCGATCAACGATGCTTTGGTTCCGGTCGTTCCCTGATCGATGGATAAAATGTACATGATCGGCGCCTTTCTGATTTGGGAGACGCTATTTGTCCTCGGATTGAGACGATAAGACGACCTGAAGTTCGATTGGCGGTTTTACCAGAACCCGAACAACATCGCCGGGGAATATCTTCTTGCCGCGTTGAATAACAATACCGCCGTTCACCAGTACGCCTCCGTGCGTAATGAACTGCTTCAACTGCCCGCCTGTTGATGAAATGGAAGCGAGCTTCAGAAGTGAATCCAATTTGATGAACGGCGGCTGAATTTCAATTTTCCGGATCATGCGGTGGCTCTGCAATGCTTGTCGATCCAATTGCGAATGTCGGTCAGTACGCGGATTTTTTCCGGATCGTTCAGGATTTCATGATAAAAACCGTCGTAACGAATAAATGTTTTGTCTTCGGATTTTGCCAGATCTGAAAGCATCTGACTGCCGCGGATGTCTGAAAGGCGATCCACCGTTCCCTGTAAAATGAGAACCGGCAGTTCGAGCGTTTCCATCTGCAATTGAATGCGCCCGATCGCGAGATTCAATTCGGCGCCGGTCCGCGCAGGAATTCCGCCGCGATAATTGAGCGGATCTTCGTCGTATTTCTGAACGACTGCCGGATCGCGCGAAATCGCGTTTTTATCTAATACGATTGTCGGCAGTTTTGGGAACAGTTTGCCGATGATGGGCGCTATTTTTACCAAGAATGGCGAGATCGAGTCGCTTATCTTTAGTGTCGCCGCACTGAGAATGAGACCGGCGATTTCCGGTTTTCTCGTGATTGTAAAGAGCGTGGCAATCGCGCCGCCCATACTGTGTCCGAGGAGGAAAATCGGTAAATCCGGATGATGGCGCTTCACTTCCGTCATGATCAAATCCAGATCGCGCAGATAATCATCGAAAGAATTGATAAAAATACGCGTACCGCCGGATTTCCCGTGCCCGCGTAGATCGAACGTTTCAAACGCGAATCCGGCGTTTGTCAGAAAATCCGCCACATGCTCGTACCTGCCGGAATGTTCTGCGAGTCCGTGGACGACCAGAACGACCGCTTTGGCCGGTTGTGAAGGTTTATAGCAGCGAGTGAAAAGCCGTGTTCCGTCGAACGAAATACACTCGCCTGTCTGGCAGGTCAATTCCGGAAATAATTCATTCATTCGGATAATTCCTTTAATAACAGATTTTATACCTTTGTTTCTTTAATGACCGATGTCGCGGCTTTTACGATTCCGGCGATGTCAGCGAGATCAGATGGGATGATCATCGAGTTGTTCGTCTTGGCTAACTTGCCGAATTCGCCCAGATATTGCTCGGCAATTCGCAGATTGACGGCATTGAGCCCGCCTTTTTCATTAATTGCCAATGCGATTTCGCGGATTCCGCCAGCCGTAGCGACAGCGACTTTTTGAATTTCAAAAGCGCGTCCTTCTGCTTCGTTGATGCGTTTTTGTTTTTCACCTTCGGAACGGGCGATGGCTTCCTGTTTGTCGCCTTCCGCGCGGTTGATCTTTGCCTGTTTGTCGCCTTCGGATTCCGCGATCACGGCGCGTTTTTCACGTTCGGCGCGCATCTGTTTTTCCATCGCGTCTTTAATGCTTTGCGGCGGAATGATGTTTTTCACTTCGTAGCGCGTGACCTTGACGCCCCATGGCTCCGACGCCCGATCCACGGCATCGACGATGGCGCTATTGATCGTCTCGCGTTCCTCGAAAGTTTTGTCAAGATCGAGTTTACCGATGACGCTTCGCATGGTCGTCTGTGCTAACTGGATTGACGCGAACTGATAATTGTTGATTCCATAAGACGCTTTTTTCGGATCGACGCATTGCATGTACAGAATGCCGTCAACTTCGACGGAAATGTTGTCTTTCGTAATGCATGTTTGCGATGGAACGTCAATTGCCTGTTCTTTCAGCGTATGTCTGTAGGCGATTTTATCGATAAAAGGAACCAGAACGTGAAAACCGGCTTCAATCGTCGTGCTGTATTTCCCGAGCCGTTCGATGATGTAGGCAGATTTTTGCGGAACGATGACAATCGACTTGAAGAACAGAACCAGAATAAAAAAGATAATGCCAATCAGAATAATGGTAAAACCGCTCATGATTTTTCTCCTTCAATAGGTTTGACTTTTAGAATGATGCTATCTCTTCCGGTAATAGTGACAACGACACCGGTTGCAATTTCAACGTTGGCTTCAGCTTCCCATTCCGTTCCATGAAACATAACTTTTCCCGGTATGTTCGGGCGAATTTCATGGACGACGGTCGCTTTTTGACCGAGGAATTCCTCGATGTCGCCCTGAATGTTCGGCGATGAAGTTTTTCCGATGAAAATTTTCGAAAGTTTTTTCCTCAGCAGGAATATCAGCATGACAGATGATAGGATAAAAACGACTAATTGCAGATTGAGTGAAAAATCGAAGACCAGGCACAGAAAAGCGACAATCCACGCGCCTAATCCGAAGAACATCACGAAAATGCCCGGTATGACAAATTCCAGTAACAACATGGCGAGACCGATTAGAAACCAGATCAATTCCGGAGTAAAAAGCCCTTTCATGAAACCCTCCTATTCAAAGTGTGCTGATATAAATTTCAATCCGAAAACCGTTTCACATTTCCTGTTTTAAAAAATCCGGATTGATATTACAATTACCATGTCAGGATTTCAAATGAAATGTTAAGAGAAAGGCAGATTTTACGATTGATTTGAAAAGCGGTAATCGTTACCTTATCGAAGAATAAGAAGGAGCGGAAATATGGAAAGATTCGACAATAAGGGAATGATGATCATCCCCAATCCATTGAAGAACGAAATCGCCGATAAAAAGAAGGTGCTCATCGTCGATCAATTATTCTGCCCGAATGGACACAATCTCATGAGCGGCCGGGTCATCTTCAACGGTTATCCGGGATTGCTCATTAAAACCCGGCAGGATGACAAGATCGGTTTGATCGCACTCAGCCCGTTTTATGGCGAACATTCGCGTTTTACGCTGGACATCGACCTGATCGACCAGAAACTGCTGACGCTCATGTGTCCTGAATGCGGCGTGGAAATGCCGGTCATTTCGCCGTGCAGTTGCGGCGGAAACCTTGTCGCCTTTTTTCTGACGAAAGAGCGCGATTTCCGCGATTGTGTCGGTATTTGCACGCGAGTCAACTGCAGCAATTCGCGCATCGTTCATAGCGGCGAATTGATCACGCGCTCGATGCTCGAATCGCTTTGAATCGTGTAATATCTCATTTTTATTGACTGATTTAAAATATCATGCACCGAACCGTAACCGTTTTCTATCTTGAACTGAACGACATTTCCGCTCAGTCATCGACTGTAGATTTTCCCGGATTCGACTTCCGGCGAGCACTGATTCCCTGTCCGGAACTCAATCGGTTTTTCTATATGACCATCGGTAAAAACTGGAGCTGGATCGACCGCCTGCCGTGGACGAAGGAAAATTGGTTCGATTATTTGAATCGCCCGGAACTGGAAACATGGATCGCTTATCTCAACGAAACACCCGCCGGATACATGGAACTGGAAATCCAGGAGGGACAGACCGTCCAGATTTCATATCTCGGAGTTCTGCCGCAATTTTCAGGGAAAGGACTCGGGAAAGCGATACTGAATTCGGGAATCCGGCGAAGCAGGGAACTTCAGGCGAGACGTGTCTGGCTGAATACCTGCTCGCTCGACAGCCCGGCCGCTTTGAAATTGTATAAAAGTGTCGGTTTCCAAATTTTCAAGGAAGAAACGCTGACGCGCGAAATCCCGGATGTTTATCCGGTTTCTCTATAACCGGTTTGGTTTTTCCGAACATCCGTTTCTGGGAAATAATCACTATCTTATGCCGCGTTTAGGCCGAAATGAGCCATTTGAACTATTACCGAACTTAACGATCAGGAGACGAATGCCAACCGCATCGATTGAAAAGATCAAAGAAATCGCACAGGAGCTCAGGCGCCTGACCGATCCATGCGAAATCTGTCCGCGTCTCTGCCGGGTGAAGCGTTTTCACGGGAAAAGCGGTTTTTGCGGATTGAGTGATTCGGCTGTCGTTTCCGGCGCGATGGCGCATTTCGGTGAAGAGCCGCCGATCACCGGCGAATCCGGTTCCGGGACGATATTTCTCACCGGTTGCAACGCGCGGTGCATCTTTTGTCAGAATTATCAGATTAGTCAGCAGGGAAGCGGTGTACCGATTTCCGTTGAAAATTTAGCCGAAGAATTTTTAAGGCTTCAGAAAATAGGCTGTGTAAATATCAATTGGGTAACGCCGACGCCGCATTTGCTTTTCTTGGTCGAGGCTTTGGCGATCGCGATGGAACGAGGCTTTTCTCTACCAATCGTCTATAACACAAACGGCTACGACCGCGAAGAGATCATTCACTTGCTCGACGGAATCGTCGATATTTATCTGCCCGATATGAAGTACAGCGAAAATGTCTGGGCGGAAGAATTTTCAGGAATGCCGAATTACGTTTCGGAGAATGTCCGTGCTGTCCGAGAAATGTTTCGTCAGGTCGGAGCGCTTGAACTTGACGAGCGCGGTGTCGCCATTCACGGTTTGTTGGTGCGGCATCTGGTTTTACCCGACGGTATAGCCGGAAGTGCGAAAGTTTTCCGCACAATCGCCGACATCGATCCGTCGATTCCGGTGAGCATTATGGCGCAATATCATCCATGTTTCAACGCCGTCGAACATTCGATCGTCGGAAGAAGGATTCGCCGGATAGAATATCAAAAAGCGCTGGATGAATTTGAGTTGGCCGGTTTGACGACGGCATTTACGCAAAATCCCGATTCTTTATCCAGCGAAGACGCATTTTTCCCTGATTTCAACCGGGACGAATCGGAGATTTTTAAGGGAAATGTCAGGTAGAATTGGTTGATCGGGTCGATTTGGTCGATTAGGTTGTGGGTTAATTTGGGATAAGTGTTTACCGGGAATACGGACGGGAGAGGTATGTCTTTGCCTCTTTGCAAGATGTCGTGCGGTTATCCAGATCGACGGTTTTTCGATATAAATCGATCGCGGCATTTCGTCGTCCTTGCAGATCGTAGATTTGCCCGAGCCGTAACATTGCAAAACCGAGATGCGTGTCCATTTCCAGATAATAATTGTCGATCACGCTTTTCAACTTCATCTCGGCTGTTTTCAGGTCGCCGCGATAGAATGCCAAAGTTCCATCGAGTAAATGAAGTTTTAACTCGTACTCGCTTTTTGTTTTTCCCTTGAGTTCGGGGAGCAGTTTCCGGATTTCCCGGATATGTTTTTCGGCGGATGTGTATTGGTGAAGATTTAAATATGCTTCCGCGCAAAGGAAATGATAATACGGATTGCTTGGAAACTCATTTAATAAAATCTGCGCGTATTTCAATCCCGCCGCCGGATCGTTTTCCATATAAAGATAGACAAACGACAGAAGTCCGCGCGCTTCATATTTTGCATAGCGGGATTTCTCAGCGGCGATTGTCATCTGTCTCAGCCCGTCCTCTTTGGATCCGGATTCATTGAATATCCACGATGCGATCTTCATGTAGCCGGCCGAAACCCCGACATAATAATTGAAAATGCCGAACGGAAGTTGAATGTCCCAGAGTTCGGGATTGAGTTTTTCCGCTTTTTTGACATGGCGAATCGCGCCGTAGCCACTGATCAGCACGCCGCCCCAATCTTTTTCCGCCAACAGAATCCGCGCACGAAGTCCCAGTGTCGCGCCGTAATAGAAGGAAAGTTGCGTATCTTCAGGATGAAGTTCCATCTGCGATTTATAGGCGCTTTCCGCGGTGTCGATATTTTTCAGCAATTGCTGATTTCCGGCGGAATAACCCATCGACTCCTGTTCCCCGAGCCATTGCGTCGCGATCGTCCCAAGCGGCGCCATCGGATGAAACGGTTCGTTTTGACCTGCCTTCCGGAAAAGCCGGTTCGCCGCCGCGTAATTCATATTATACATTTCTTGTAACGCTTTCTGAACCAGCGCTTCCTGTTTTTCCGGAGTGGAGGAAGTGAGTGGCGAAACAGTGAGAAGGATCGACAATCCGATCAGGAGAATTTTCATTTTTATCGGTGAACTCGGTTTGTCTTTCCTGTTACAATATTTCATCAATTTGTCTTTCTTGGCAAAGTTATCTGAATTTCTCAGAAAAACCATGAACTGATTTGTCCGGCGAAACCGATAGCGCCTGTGTTTTCAAATCAAAGTTTCAGTATATTTAATTAGAAAAATAACAGAGGAAAGGATTAAAATGGAATTTACCGATTTAATTCAGAAACGCCGGTCGCTGAGATCGCTTGCGCCGGTAAAAATCACACGCGAGATGGTTCTTGAAATGGCGTCCGCCGTGCGACTGTCGCCATCGTGTTTCAATAATCAACCGTGGCGGTTTATTTTCGTGATCGATCCGAAGAAACTTCAGGAACTTTTTACAACTTTATCGCCGGGCAATGAATGGGCGAAAAAGGCTTCCGCGATTGCCGCGATTTTCAGTAAAAAGGAATTCGACTGTGTCATCAAAGAACGCGAGTTTTTCCAGTTCGATACCGGCATGGCAACGACGTTTTTATTATTGAAAGCGACAGAAATGGGATTGGTCGCTCATCCGATCGCTGGATTTAATTATCAGGCGGCACAGTCGGCGTTGCGGCTTCCGGCAGAGATGTCGCTGATCGCTTTGGTCATCATCGGCAGGAAAAGCGAAATCCTTGACGCCTCGTTATCCGAAAAGCAAAAGGCGATGGAACCGGTCCGGCCGGAACGGCTCGCTCCGGAAAAGTTCATCTGGTTTGACGGGTACGAAGAAACTTAGAGGAAAAAATAAGCCAGAACAACCACGATCACCAGCGCCGGCAACATGTTCACGATGCGCAGGCGCTTGATTTCAAGGATATTGATACCGAGTCCGATCAGTAAAATCCCACCGACAGCCGTCAATTCGTTGATGATCGGCTGACTGAAAACCGAGCCGAGCGCACCGGCGAACAATGTAAGTCCGCCTTGATAAATCAGTAATGGAATAACTGAAAAAAGTACGCCGGTTCCCAGCGCCGAAGAGAGTGCGATGGAACTACAGCCGTCCATCAGCGATTTCGCCAGAAGCAGATTGGGTTTTCCGCCGAGTCCTTCTTCAAACGCGCCGAGAATCGTCATCGATCCGGTACAGAATAGAAGAAAAGCGGTGACGAGTCCTTCGGAAAACCGGTCGTTCGGCGAGCCGATTTTTTTCCGAAGCCGCTCGCTCAGATTGTCGATCCCGGATTCCAGATTCAACAGTTCGCCGAGGATCGCGCCGATCACTAAACTGAATATTACGATAAGAAAAGAGGATGTTTTGGACGCCATGATGAAGCCGATACCGAGCGTGAATAATCCTATCGCCTGAAAGACGATTGTCACGATTTTCTGCGGAAGTTTCGAATGCAGAACAAGCCCGATGCAACTTCCGACCAAAACGGCCGCCACATTAATCCATGTGCCAAGCATGAATTGAAGAATTTCCGCCTACTCGAGAGGTCCTTCGGGAATGATTATCCATCCGATAATATAAGTGACGATCATCGGGAAAAAGCCGGTGATGATCGTCGCGAAGACGACAGCCAGACGGATGATCGTCGAATCGATGGATAACATTTCGCCCAGTCCACCGCAAATTCCGGCGAGTTTTTCATCGGTTTTGGATCGGTAAATTTTTTTCATGGTTTGAATCTCCTTCATTTATGGACAATTTTAATGAACGGAGCGAAGAATTCCAAATGGCAAACGTCGAAATTATTCACCGGTTTTACGATGGACGGTTTTCAGCGAAAACGCCGGCAGGCAAACCGAAATATATTCCGCCGGTCTGTCGAACGGATTGGAATACCGGACGCACGCGCCTTTTCGGACGACGATCGATTCACCGGCTTGTAAAACAACCGTTTCGCCATCGATTTCAATCTGTTCTTTACCTTTTTGGAGTAGCGTGAATGCGTCGAACTCCGGAGTCTGTGGCGGTTCGCTCCAATGCGGCGGAGCGACCATCAGCGCGATGCTGATCCGGTTATCTCCGTCGCTTGCCAACCCAAAATGTTCTTCAATAAATTTGCCATCAGTTGTCGGGATTACGGTGGGTGATTTTTGAATGAAAAACGATTTGTTCATCGGTGAATTCCTTTATTAAACACTTCAGTTTCGCCTGAGGATCACAAAAGTCACTCCGGCATTTGGATGCGCGGCGTCGGGATCGTTTTTGATCTCGGGACATTTTTTCTTTACTATGTGCAATTTTTCAAACTGTTCGATGACTTCGTCGCCGGGAATGAAATCCGCGATGATCTCGTGCTTACGTAATCCGACGAGACTTTGCAAAACCGCATATCGGATATCACCGCCAACGCCGTGCGAGCCATAGCCGTGGATCAGTTTTAGAACAATGACTCGGCGCCTTTTAGCGTTTTGAATCGCCGTTTCTAATTTTGTTAATGCCTGAGAAACCAGAGGCTGATCATGTTCCAGATTGACGGTTATGTACGGTTTTTTATCTCCTTTTTCGGTAGGAAGTGAAATACTGTTGCCGCAGTAAGGACACGCCGAAACAACGGATTCGATTTCGTTGCCGCATTTTGGGCAAATGATTAACGATGGCCAGATTTTCGAGTATTTTCTCATTTCACTTACTCCGAAAATATAATCACTTGAATTCGATTTCAATAAAAATTAATTTCTGGTTGAAGGAGTGACTATGGAAAGACGAAAATTTCTCAAAACGAGTATCCTGCTTGCGGGCGGCGCCGTGCTCGGTTCGGCGCATCTATTCGGCAAATCGACCACTTTCCCGTCGGTGGTTTTAATTAAAAACGGGAATCCTGCGGAAATGGTCCGGAAAGCGTTAGACATGCTGGGTGGAATTTCACGGTTCATTTCAAAGAACG
>JAQUKI010000108.1 GCA_028719225.1 Fidelibacterota bacterium
CGTCAGAGCATTCATCACAACAACGGCGCCGCGTTTTTCACCAATGAGCGATTCGGCATAAATCTGCATATCCAGATCGATCGCCAGATACAGATCGTTACCTGGAACCGGCAGGACTTTTTCTCTGTTCATCAGCGTTCCCACTTCTCTGCCCAAAACGTCAACCTGAATATAGTTATATCCACGGGAACCCCGTAAAATCGATTCATATTCCCGTTCGATGCCTTTCCATCCGATCAAATCACCTTGTTTATATCCGTATTGTTTGATGTTTTTCAAATCTTGTTTGTTGATTTCCCGTAAATATCCGATGACTTGAGACAAATTGGCTTTCGACGGAAACGAGCGTACCGGTTCTGAGGAATATAACACACCCGGCAGATCAATCCGATGTTCTTCCAAATAGGTCAGATCTTTAAAATCAATATCATCCGCAACCTTTGCAGGAACGAAAAGACCGCGTGAGTTACGTCTAACTCGCCTGTTCAACTCATCCTGAGAAATATCCAGAAGTTTCGTCAATGTCTTATATGTCTCATCTGATTGAGAAGCTTCGTATGGAATCACGTTGACATTGTACTGAGATTTGTTATCAACGATGATCTGTCCCTTCCGGTCTAAAATCGTACCGCGCGGCGCTTCAAGCGGAATAATCCGGATTCGGTTAGACTCTGCGATTCCCTTGAACCGTCGATATTCGACAATCTGAATGTAATACAGCCGCGATAATAGAATCGAAAAAACAATCACCGTCACGGCAATTAGAAAATTCTTCCGGGCAGCAGACACATTATTCTGAGAATAAAACATACTCAGCTTTTTCCAGAAGAGATGAAATAATCGAGTAAACCGTAAAATACCAGAGTGTAAAGCGTCGAAGGCAAGGCAAACCGGACCATGATAAAATAAAATGAGAAATCCGTTCCCTTATAGTTGACGAGATATAAAATGACATAAGAAAACAGGATAATCAACACGTAAATGGCTTGATAATAAAACGGATAAAGTCTATTCCGTTGGTTTTTCATACAACCGGAAAAAAATCCCACAGCCGTCTTGATCAGCGCCGAAAGTCCCATAAACGAACCCATTCCAAGCGCATCGGCCAGCATACCAATGATAAAACCATATACCTGACCGACCATCCGCCCTTCGGTTCTGGCGATGAACAGTACGACCAGTAAGATAAAATCCGGGCGAATTTCGCGGATCGTCATCCACGGAACGAACAGAACCTGAACGAGAATGGCGATCAGACTGATTAAAATAATATATGTCAGTTTTCGTAACATGTGTCGGAAAGGATGACGAAGACCTCCTCGATCTCGTTAATGTTGATGCTCGGTTTGATGAGCACTGTTTGAAACAGCGCATTGTCTGACGGTCTCGTTTCCAATACTTCACCAAGACAAATATTAGGCGGATATATCTGACTATAGCCCGATGTCACGACTTTTTCTCCCGGTATGATGTTTACTGTCTTCGGAACCTCGCGCACTTCGGCGTAACCATTCGGGTTCCATTGCATGATTCCGAAAACGCGTGAATCCTGAAACCTGACGCTGATCCGAAAATTCACGTCCATGAAAATCTGCGCAAGCGTCGTCTCTTTTCCGACGGAAACCGTTTTACCGACGACGCCTTTCGTGGAAATCACCGCCATATTGGATCTAATGCCTTGCATTTTTCCAATATTAATCAGGATGGAATTACAGATCGGTGAAATTCCAAGATTCAGAACTTTCGCGGGAACTACGACCAATCGGGTCGAATCCATAAATCCGAGATCATTGCGCAAGCGTTGGTTTTCCAGCCACGCTTCTTTCATTTGAATATTCAGAAGTGTTAACTGAAGGTTTTCTTCTTTCAGTTTCGTATTTTCTTCCACGACGTTTGACAGATCGTTGATCCATATCTTCGGAAGATTGACAAAGGAAAAAATGTTCGAGACATCTCCCTGAAGCGACCTGACCTGCGGATTTTCATTCAATAGCAGAATGACAAATGAAATCCCAATTAAAATGAGAAACAGGATATATTCATAAAAGGAAACGATGAGACTGAGAAATTTTTCCCACATTCAGATTAAAACAAAACCTCTCTGAACTTCTCGACGTCTTCAATAACGATTCCGGCTCCCTTGACGACAGAAAGTAAGGGTTCTTCGGCCACATTCACCGGTAGATCGGTTTCAACGCGAATTCGCTGGTCCAAACCTTTGAGCAATGCTCCGCCGCCTGTTAAAATAATTCCTCTGTCCAGAATATCGGAAGAGAGTTCCGGCGGCGTTTGTTCCAGCGCCTGTTTGATCGCCTGAACGATCAGATCGATCGTATCTTTCAGGCATTCCCGGATTTCGACGGACGAAACTTCGATTGTTTTCGGTATTCCTGCGACAAGACTCCGCCCCTTGACGGTGATCGTCGTATCATTCATTGGCATCGCTGAACCGATCGTGCATTTGATCATTTCCGAAGTGCGTTCACCAATCAGCAGATTGTGCTCGCTCTTAAAATATTGGATGATCGCCTCGTCCATTTCATCGCCGGCGACACGAATTGCCTGTTTGGTGACAATGCCGTTTAATGCAATTACCGCTATTTCCGTCGTACCTCCGCCGATATCAACGATGATGTTGCCGACCGGTTTGGAAATGTCGATCCCAATTCCAATGGCAGCAGCGACCGGCTCTTCGATCAGATAAATTTCACGGGCATTCGCGCGGTCTGCGGAATCACGAACAGCGCGTTTTTCGACTTCGGTAATTCCGGATGGAATGGCAATGATCATTCGCGGGCGGGCAATCCGGCTCAAATTGATCTTTCGGATAAAACCACGAAGCATGCAATCGGTCATTTCAAAGTCCGCGATCACGCCGTCTCGAAGAGGACGAACCGTGACTATATCGCGATGGGTTTTGCCCAGCATATCTTTTGCGTCGTTTCCGACGGCAACGACTTCGCCGTCATGCGATGACCGTGCAACGATAGACGGCTCATTGAGGATGACGCCTCGCCCCTTCATATAGATCAGCGTGTTGGCAGTACCGAGATCGATTGCTACATCTCCAGTTAAAAAATTAAAAAACTTAAATGGCATGATATCTCCAAACTTTAATGTTTAAAAACACGTTTTCCTGTAAAAATCATGAACATCCCATGTTCGTTGCAGGCGTCGATGACTTCCCGATCGTGAATGCTCCCTCCGGGCTGAATGATACCGGCAATTCCATGTTGTGATGCCATATCTGCCGAATCCCGAAATGGGAAAAAAGCATCAGAAGCAAGTGTTGAACCGTTGACGGAAAGTCCTGCTTCTTCGGCTTTACCGATAGAAATTTTTAACGATTCAACCCGTGACATTTGCCCGGCGCCGATACCGACCGTCCCCGATTCGTTGCAGAGAACGATTGCATTGGATTTCACATGTCGGACAAGTTTCCAGCCGATGCGGATCGATGTCATGAGTTGCGCCGGCGGTTTGGTTTCCGTGACGACACGCCACGCGACTTCATTTTCATCCGAAACCTGAGCCGCCTGCGTGATGAGCCCGCGACCGAAATTCCGAAACTCCCATTCACATTTCAGGTCGGTCTGAACAGGGACCAACAGCCGTAAATTTTTCTTTTTGCTTAAAATTTCAAGCGCTTTTTCGGAATATGACGGCGCGACGATGCACTCTAAAAATGTTTTTGCCATTTCTTCAGCGAGGCTTTCATCGACCGGCTGATTGACGCCGACGATTCCTCCGTAATAGCTGACTGGATCGGTCTGAACGGCGCGTCCATAGGCTTCTACCAGTGTATGACCTATTCCAAAACCGCACGGATTTGTGTGTTTGACGATGACGCAGGCAGGCGTCGAAATCTCAAAATCCGAAATGATCTGATAAACGGCCATGCAGTCGATGTAATTATTATACGAAATCTCCTTTCCCTGAATTTGGTGAAAGGCTTCCCAGTTCGGATTGCCGGTTGGCGCATAGATTGCTGCCGCCTGATCCGGATTTTCGCCATATCGGAGCGAATGTAATTGCGTAAAATCCATCATCAGACGAGGAGAGGTTGGCAACGGCGTTTTACCATGAAAAAATTCAGCGATTTCCGAATCGTAGCGAGCCGTGTTCTTAAAAACTTCAGCGGCAAGCGACCGGCGATATTCCGTTGTGATCTCATTCTTCTCCAGACGCTCGTGAAATTCATCATACTGGTTCGGATTAGAAAGGACAATGACGTTATGATAATTTTTTGAAGCCGCGCGGATCATACTCGGACCGCCGACGTCAATCATCTCGACGATTTGGTCGGGATTTTTATCCGCAGAATGATATGTTTCAGAAAACGGGTATAGATTGACGACGACCATCTGAAATGGTTGGACAGAGGTCGATTCGAGATCAGCGATATGCAATGGATTGCGGACATCGGCCAGAATGCCGCCAAAAATTGCCGGATGAAGTGTTTTCACTCTGCCGCCAAGGATTTCCGGAAACTGCGTCAATTCTTCTATTTTCCTGACGTTAATCCCGGCTTCCTTAATCTTGGTAAATGTACCGCCAGTCGAAAATATTTCCACGCCGCGAGATTCCAGCAAACGGGAAAGCGGAAGGATTCCAGTCTTGTCCCAAACGCTGATAACCGCCCGATGGATTTTAAATTCATTCATCTTCGATTTCGATCCTTCCGTTTAAATGTTTGATTCTTCCTTCGCAAAAAGCCTTAATTACCCAAGGATATATCCGGTGTTCGACCTCCAGCACGCGGTGAGCCAACGATTCCGGTGTATCACCTGAGCGAACATCCACTTTTTCTTGCCGGATAATCGAGCCGGTATCATAATGTTCATCGACGAAATGAACCGTCACGCCGGTTGTTTTGACGCCGGAAGATAAAACCGCTTCATGAACTTTCATTCCAAAATAGCCCTGCCCGCCGAAGTTCGGCAACAACGCAGGATGAATATTGATCATCGCATTTTTAAATCGTTTGACGACAGGGGCCGGCATGAGTTTTAGAAAACCGGCCAAGATGACCAAATCAACTTCATACTTTACCAACAAAGAAAGTAAAAATCCGGCATATTCGTCCCCGCCGGAAAATTGTTTTCGGTTGATCCAATGCGTCGGAATACCGACGGACGAAGCGATGGAAAAAACAGGCGGCTGAGGATTGTCGCTGATTACACAAGCCACTTTCGCTGGAATGTTTCCGCTTTGAATCTGTTCCAAGATCGATGAAAAATTTGATCCGCGCCCCGAAGCAAAAACTGCTAAACGTTTCAAAATGACTATTTTCTTCCTCAGTTAAAATAACATGCAAATTTATCTATTTAAATAAGGATAAGCAATTGATCGGAAAGAAATATTGAAGAATTATTTTTTCGGTGCTTCCGGGCAGATTTCCCGGATTTTCCGCAGAATTTCTTCTAATTTTTCTTCATCTTCGAAAACATTGAAATTATCCGTCTCGACAATCAAAATCCGGTTGCGCTTTGATTCTTCACGAATCCACCGTTCATAAGAGAGATTCAGGCTATAAATATATTCCGGAGAGATTTCCCGTTCAAAATCGCGACTGCGTTTTTTGATCCGCGTGAGAAGTGTATCGACGGTCGCACGAAGATAGAGAATCAAGTTGGGCTTTTTCAGATAGGAAGTCATGATGTCGAAAAGTGCGCGGTAATTATCCCAGTCGCGTTGGCTCATATTTCCCATGTCATAAAGATTCCGGGCAAAAATCTCGACATCTTCGTATATCGTCCGATCTTGAATGGCGGAACCCGACGCTTCCGTCATATCTTTATGCGTCCGAAAACGATGAGAAAGGAAATAAACCTGAAGGTTGAAACTCCACCGCTTCATGTTCTCATAAAATTCTTCGAGATATGGATTGTCAATGACTGATTCGTAATAAGCGCGCCAGCCAAATCGTTTGGCAATGATATCCGTCATCGTCGTTTTTCCGACTCCGATGTTACCGGCAATACCGATGAAATATTTACTTTCTTCCAATGGTCGCTTCTCCATGTAACTTCCGCATAAAAGCGTCTGTATTTTAACAGACGCCGTGCGAATTAAAAAAGAAAAATAATCTCCGGCCTGAAATTCCTAACATCATCATCGAATCTCTATCTGACTCTGGTCGCCGACGATAAACCGATTTGTGAACGGCTTGGAATTCGCATCAACGATCTGAACGTCCTTCCCGAGCAGACTCGATTCGATCCGAATTTTTTGATTCCGGATCAAACACCCGCACGAAACGATGCTGAACTCAATTTCGGAATTTTCGATCCGGCAGTTTTTATCGATGGATGTATAAGGTCCGATATACGCGTTCACGATCTTCGATCCGGCTCCGATGATCGCCGGTCCACGCACATTGCTGTTGTGAATCTCGGCGCCCGGTTCGATCACGACGCGTCCGGTAAGATTGCTTTGTGTATCGACCTTTCCTTCGATTCGCGTCTCAAAACTGTCCAGTACCAGGCGATTCGCTTCCAACAAATCCGCCGGTTTTCCAGTGTCTTTCCACCAGCCGGTGATCTCTGAATAGGTGACTTTAAATCCTTTTTCAAGTAAATACTGATGCGCGTCCGAGATTTCCAATTCGCCGCGCGCGCTGGGTGAAATGGCGTTGACGGCTTCGAAAATATTTGGATCGTAAATGTAGATTCCGGTGACGGCAAAATCGCTTTTCGGTTTACGAGGTTTTTCTTCGATGCCTATAATTCGCCCATCCTTCAGTTCCGGTACGCCGAAACGCTCCGGGTCTTTTACACGCGCCAGAACCAGATGGCAATTGGCGCCTGATTTCCGGAATTCATCGATAAATCGGGCAATTCCTCCGACGATGATATTGTCGCCGAGATAAAAGACGAAAGATTCATTTCCTAGAAACGGTTGCGCGATGCGGACACAATCGGCAAGTCCGGAAGGACGTTCCTGCGGAATGTACGTAATGTGAAGTCCCATCTGACTACCGTCTTTATAAACGTCTTTGACCTCCGAACCTTCTTTATTCGTGATGATGCCGACATCGGTGATTCCTGCCTCGCGGATATATTCGAGAGCGTAGTTTAAAATGGGTTTATTGGCGATCGGAATCAGGTGTTTATTTTGCGTGTGAGTAATCGGACGTAGTCGTGTGCCGTGTCCGCCTGCCGTAATGAGCGCTTTCATTCTTTTCCCTTCTATAAAAATTCGCTGTTTCAGCCAATTAATCGGAACTCAGGGTAAATATCAATTTCCTCCGGAAACTTAGAGAAGCATCCCAGCAAAATCAAGTCCGATCTTGATTTTTTTCGACAACGTGCCCGATCAAATCCAATTCCTGAACTTCGTCGATTGCGATTGCAGCAATTTCACCGATCGGCACGGGAACCTCCGAATTCACGATAACCGAGCAGTCGATTTCCGGCGCATCCCAAACACTTCGTCCGACGAAACCTTCCGGTTTTTTCTCTTCAATTAAAACATCCAGTATCTTGCCGATTTGATTCAGGGCAAACTCATGTGAAATATCCCATTGCAATTGCATAACAATCTCTTTCCGGCGTTCTTTCTCTTTAGCCGGTATGTTGTCAGGCAAATTTGCGGACGCTGTTCCTTCTTCCTGCGAATAAGTAAAAACCCCCAACCGCTCGAATCGTATTTCCTCGATAAAGTCCAGCAGTTCGTTGAAATCCGCTTCCGATTCAGACGGAAAACCGACCATGACCGACGTTCTCAGTGCAATGCTTGGAGCATCATTTCGGATTGTTTTTAAAACGCGGCGTATTTCTTCCCGATCCTTTCCGCGATTCATCAATTTCAAGATTCGGTTAGAAGCGTGCTGAATCGGAATGTCGATATACGGAACCAGCGCGGGATATTTCCCGAACAGAGTGTTCATTTCCGGCAACCAAAAATCGGGATGGTTGTACATCAACCGCACCCACGGAAACAAGTTTGCCTGTAAAAGGTCTTCAAGCAGATCGACCAAACGAACTTTCCCCGGCAAATCAGAGCCGTAGCGGGTCAAATCCTGCGCCACTAAAATGATCTCTTTCACACCTTTTTGCCGAAGATATTCCGCTTCACGCAGAAGGCTTGAGATACTACGGCTTTGCTGTTTTCCGCGGATCAACGGGATCGAACAAAAGGCGCATGAATTATCACAACCTTCGGCGATTTTCAGATACGCTAAATAAGAAGGTGTCAGCAATACCCGACTCTCTTCATCGGCGCAGCACGATTTTTTCCGGGTGATCGCTTCAACGATTGAATCGATCGAATGAACGCCGTCGATGCGATCCGCTTCCGGGATTTCTTTCCGGAGCAAATCGCCATATCGTTGGGTCAGACAGCCCATAATAAAAACCTTCCGAACGGATCCGGTCTCTTTTAATTTCAGTGTTTCAAAAATCGTCTCGATCGATTCGGCTCTCGATTGTTCGATAAATCCGCAGGTATTGACGATAACAATTTCCGCCTCTTCCGGATTTGCCTTATAGACGCAACCCAGATTTTGTAATTTGCCGCTAAGTGTCTCCGAATCGACGGTATTTTTCGGACAACCGAGCGATATGATCGAAAAACTCGTTCGTTTCATGATTTCGGTCATTCCTTGTCAGTTGACGAGCCGGCATCGAGAAGCGCCGACACGAATTCTTCCGCATTAAATTCAACAAGGTCGTCTATCTTTTCACCGATGCCAATATACCGAATCGGAAGATTGGTCTGATGATGAATTGCAAGCGCGACGCCGCCTTTGGCCGTGCCGTCAAGTTTCGTCAAAATCAATCCCGTCACGCCAACAGATTTGACGAATTCCTGCACCTGAACGATTCCGTTTTGCCCCGTTCCGGCATCGAGAACCAGCCAGATTTCGTGCGGAGCGGTCGGAATAATTTTACCGAT
>JAQUKI010000109.1 GCA_028719225.1 Fidelibacterota bacterium
ACCGGGAACACCGCATCGAAGAGTGGCTGGAACTCGGAATTCAGGAATATCTGTTTGGCGACGGTGTTACTCTGGTTGAATGGGCGGAAGGCATCGCATCGCTTTTACCCGTGAATGCCATCCGTATTATCATTGAACAAGATATTTCAGACGAATCGTTCCGGCGGATCGAATTGACCGTCGATCAAGAAATCGAAACGACTTTGCTCCATCTGATCACATGTAAAGAGGACTGCAAATGCTGATTTTAGGCATCGATACATCGACGCAAAATACAAGCGTCGGTTTGGCTAAAGACGGAAAATCCGTTGGCGTTCGTTCGGTTTTTGGAAAATCCGTCGCCTCGGAAAAACTCCTTTCGTTGATCGATGAACTTTTTCAAACTGATTATTCGTTTAACGATGTTGACTCTATCGCGGTCAGCATTGGTCCTGGCTCGTATACAGGTTTGAGGATCGGATTGGCGACCGCAAAAGGGCTGGCTCTTCCGAAAAACCTGCCGGTTCTTCCCGTTCCGACATTTTCCGCATTAAACTATATCGTCCGTCAAGAATGGAATGAAGATGTCGTTCTTTTCATGCATTCGCATCAGGAATTTGTTTACTATTGCACATCGGCTGCGGGTTCGACTCAATTTCCAATCTCACACGATACTTTCCAAAATGTGGTCGGGTTATTTCCGGACGTTTCCATTTTTATCGGCGACTCTGAATTTTCCATGCCGGAAGGAAAACAGTTGTTTCTGCGGTATCCGCAGGGCGACCATGTCGCGCAACTTGCATTTCATAATTACGATGATCTGGTTCAAAAATGTTCACCTGAACTTGAACCGGAATATCATTCGAATCTGGAGGTCGTCAGCTGGACGCGGAAAAGCAGGTAAAAATTCGACAGGCCGACGAATCGGATTTGCCGGCCGTCATGGAGATTGAGGAAAAATCGTTTCCATCTGCATGGACGATGGACTTTTTCAGGCATGAAATATATAATCCGCTCAGCCATTTTTTAGTGGCGACACTGGGAAAGACAGTCGTCGGCTACATCGTTTTTTGGGTAATTACCGATGAATCGCATGTCGCCAATCTGGCCGTTCATCCCGATTACCGGAGACAAAACATCGGAGATATCATCTTGAAATTCGCCATTCATTTTTCCCGATCGAAAGGCGCAAGACTAATCACGCTGGAAGTCAATGAGAAGAACATTGCCGCCATCGCGCTTTATGGAAAAAACGAATTTAAGCAGGTCGGTAAACGAATAAAATATTATGAAAATAGGGACGATGCGTTTATTTTAACCCGTAGTTTGTAATGGAAGTGCATGGCTGATTGGTTTAAAAGAACAAAACAGGGTCTTCTCGGTTCGGAAAAAAAGGTAATTCCCGACGGTCTTTGGCTGAAATGCCCGACCTGTTCGGAATATTTATACAAACGAGAACTGGAGAAAAATTACTGGGTTTGCACACAATGCCATCATCACTTCCGAATTCCGTATTACGATTATCTGCGCATTTTATTGGACGGGAAGTTTGGAGAATTCAATGCTGAAATTCGTTCTACGGATCCGCTGGAATTCAAAGCTTCCAAGCGCTACGACGAACAGTTGGAAGAAGCGGTCAAGGAAACCGGCGTCAATGAAGCAGTAATTACCGGAACGGGAAAAATCGGCAAACATACACTCGTAATTTGCGTGATGGATTTCCGGTTTATCGGCGGATCGATGGGCTCGGTCGTCGGGGAAAAAATTGCCCGCGCCATCGACAAGGCGATGGAATTAAAAGTTCCGCTGATCATCATTTCACAATCCGGCGGCGCGCGGATGCAGGAAGGCATTCTATCGCTCATGCAAATGGCGAAGACCAGCGCAAAACTCGCACAATTTCACGATGCCGGCGGTCTCTTCATCTCGATTCTTGCCGATCCGACAGCCGGAGGAACGACAGCGAGTTTTTCGATGCTCGGTGACATCATCATTGCCGAACCGGGCGCATTCGTCGGATTTGCCGGCCCGCGCGTCATTAAGCAAACGATCGGACACGAACTACCGGAAGGATTTCAGCGTTCGGAATTCCTTCTTGAAAAAGGCTTTTTAGATATGATTTGCGAACGCGCTGAACTGAAAAAAACGATTCTTCGATTACTGGATTTTTTCTATGGAAATCAAACCTTACATCCTGATAACGAATGACGACGGCATTGCCGCGCCGGGTATCCATGCACTGGTGATGGCAATGAAAGAGATCGGCGATGTCGTGGTCGTCGCGCCGGACAGCGAGCGTAGCGCCGTCGGTCACGCCATTACATTAAGCGATCCGATCCGTGTCGTGAACTTTAATAAAAACAGCTTATGGAGCGGCTTTGCCGTTTCCGGAACGCCAGCCGATTGCGTGAAAATCGCCGTCGGCGCCTTGCTGGAACGTCGGCCGAATCTGGTCGTTTCAGGCATCAATCTCGGTTCAAACGCCGGAATCAACGTAATCTATTCCGGAACGGTTTCCGCCGCGACGGAAGGAACGATCCTCGGAATTCCATCTGTCGCCATTTCGCTGACGACTTACACGAATCCTATTTTTTCGACGGCGTCCGATTTCGCCATCAAAATAGCGAAGACCGTTCTCACTAAAGGATTACCGAAGCGAACATTATTGAACATAAACGTTCCGAACGTGCCGAAATCCGAAATTCTCGGCGTCGAGATCACGCGGCAGGGAATGGCAAATTTCGCAGAATGTTTCGATAAGCGCGTCGATCCGCGAAAGCGCGTCTATTATTGGATGGACGGTCAGAAAGAAGATGTTTATGCGGGCGATGACGTGGACGACGAGGTTATCAAGAAAAATAAAATATCTATCACACCTGTCAAATACGACCTCACAAATTACGAATTTATGAATGAACTCAAATCCTGGAATGTGGAGATATAGACCCGGTGAATCATATCAGTAAAGTCTGGATCGTCGATTTTGGATCACAATATACGCAGTTGATCGCGCGGCGGATTCGTGAACTTTCGGTTTATTCCGAGATCGTTCTGCCGACTGTTTCCGCCAAAGAGATCGCCGCTAATCATGTGGATGCGCTCATATTAAGCGGCGGTCCTTCCAGCGTTTATGAAAATTCCGCACCGACGATATCTCCCAATATTCTGGAAATGAATCTACCGATTCTCGGAATTTGCTACGGTCTCCAGCTCATTTCGCGTCACTTCGGCGCCAGAGTTCATTCCGAAAATCACCGCGAATACGGGCGCGCGGAAATCCATATCGATACACCGCATCCGCTGTTTGACGGCGTTTCGAAAACAACGTCGGTGTGGATGAGCCACGGCGATCACGTGGATTCGATTCCGGAAGGATTCGACGTCATCGCAAAATCAACGTTTGGCGCTCCGGCCGCTTTGATTCATCGTGGCGGAAAACTGCTGGGCATTCAGTTTCATCCGGAAGTCGCCCACACCGCGGAAGGGACAAAAATTCTCGGCAATTTTCTCTTCAAAGTCGCGAAACTGAGCGCGAACTGGACAGCCGGACGTTTCATCGAGGAAACGACACAATCGGTTCGCGAAAAAGTCGGTTCCAATCGCGTCCTGATGGCGCTCAGCGGCGGCGTCGATTCATCAGTCATGGGCGTACTTCTGTATCGCGCGATCGGCAAACAATGCGTTCCCGTTTTCATTAACAACGGACTTCTCCGCCTGAACGAACAGACACAGGTCGTTCGTCAGTTGAAGGAGGAAATGGGACTGCCGATCCGGACGCTCAATTGTTCCGGACAATTTTTAAAAGCGCTTCGCGGCGTCGTCGATCCCGAGCGAAAGCGCAAAATCATCGGTAAAGAATTCATCCGCGCGTTTGAAAAATTTGCCGTAGATAACTCCGGTCTGAAATATCTCGCGCAGGGAACTCTCTATCCCGACGTTATCGAAAGTCAGTCGGTCGCCGGTCCGTCGCAGGTTATCAAATCGCATCATAATGTCGGCGGATTGCCGAAAAAAATGAATCTCAAATTGATTGAGCCGTTTAATCATTTGTTCAAGGACGAGGTTAGAAAAATCGGTCGCGAGATGGGAATTCCCGAACCGATTCTGAACAGGCATCCTTTTCCCGGCCCGGGTTTGGGGGTTCGCATCGTCGGCGAAATCACGTCTAAACGCCTTGATCTCCTTCGCAGGGCGGATGCAATTTTCATCGAAGAACTCCGCGCCGCCGGATATTACGACAAGGTTTGGCAGGCATTCGCCGTTTTTCTACCGGTCAAATCGGTCGGTGTTATGGGCGACCAGCGGACGTATGAAAATGTTCTCGCGCTTCGCTCCGTCAACAGCTTTGATGCAATGACCGCCGATTGGTCGCGTCTTCCCGACAGCCTGCTCAGTCTGGTCGCCAATCGCATCGTGAATGAGATCCGCGGTATCAATCGCGTTGTGTACGATATTACGTCCAAACCGCCGGGAACGATCGAATGGGAATGATGAAAATAGCAACTCACTTTCGTATAAAAATAACCGGCGCTTTCCTGTTGTGCGCCGTTCTGATGACCGGTATTATGTTCGGTCAAAACGACCAAACGTCATGGTGGTCAGAAGATGGCACGGAAGAACCTGATACGACGGGAAATCTGTTTCAAAAGGGCATAAACTTATACAATACCGAAAAATATTTTGACGCGCTGACAATTTTTCAGAAGATTTCCATCATCCCCGCATCGAGTAATCGCTTTATGTCTGCAACGCAAATGATGTTGATCAAGACGTATTTCCGGTTGGGCGAATCGGACATCAGCATTGTGTTGGGGAAAGATTTCGAAAAGCGCTTCCCCGATTCCAACTATTTGGATGACGTTCGCTTTACACTTGCGGAGATCGATCTCAGCCGCGAAAAAACCGACGACGCTATCATTAAACTTCTCGACGTTCTAAAAATATCCGACGATCCTGTTTTAATCGCCAAAACCAAGCAAACGATCGATCCGACGCTGGATATATTTATCTCTACCGAAGCATTGAAAACGCTCCGTGATTCGACGACCGACAATTTTCAGAAAAACTTTTTAACGCTCAAATTGGCCGAAAAATATCATGCCGGCGGTAACAACAAATTCGCCAAGCAGGAGATGGATTCCATGTCGGGAATAGCCGGCAATATCGTTCTCGTTCAGCAATTTAATGAAACTGAAAAGTACTTGAAATCACGTCAGAACGATCAATATTACATTGGCGTGATTCTGCCATTGAGCGGATCGCGCGCTGAAGTCGGTTCGCAAGTTCTCAGAGGCGTTCGGTTCGCGCTGAATCAATTCCGGCAGACCAACGGAAAGAAGATTTCCGCAATCGTTCTGGATAACCAGAGCGACATGGCTCAGAGCATCCGGCAAGTGCAATTTCTTGCGAAAAATCCACGCGTGCTGGCTATTTTCGGCCCAATCTCCAGTGAAAATGCCATCGCCATAGCGGTAGTTGCAAACCAGAGCCGGATTCCGATGATCACGCCGACAGCGACTGCCAGCCGATTGACGTCAATGGGGCCGTACATTTTTCAGGCGAATCTCGATTTTGAAAATATGGGCGGTTTTCTCGGTAAATATGCGTGGGAAGTTTCCCGCGTTCAAAATATCGCCACGCTTTCACCTGCGGATGAATTCGGCAAAGAAATCACCGACGCCTTTTGCAAATCTATTGACGAATCGGGTGGAAAAATCCTGACTCAGCAATGGTACTCCGGAGAACCTGATGTTCTGAAAAGCCAGCTGCTGTCCATGCGGCAAATCGGAAAAGAGATCAAACGCGAACGACTCGCCGATAAAATCCGGTCGATAGAGCCGCAACTGATGCGCCTGACGCGCGCGCAAGGCGGATGGCGTACGGACATTACGCTCATTACAAAACGTTTCGATCAGTATGAATTTTACACACCCGATACAATCTATTATTTGACGCCGAAGGAAGCGCTCATTTCGACAGGTTTGATGGCTTCCTCCGAGTTTGAAATTCCCGATCGTGATTCCATTCAATATCCTATCGATGTCATCGATGGTATTCTGCTACCTTCACAACCCGGCGATACTAAACTGATCGTTCCGCAAATGAATTACTATAACGTCAATTCGCAGCTCTTTGGCTCGGGGAACTGGTACGACCAGAATTTTTTAAAAAACAACCGCGAATTCGCCGCGCGACTGAAGTTCATTTCGGATTATTATCTCGACATCGAGTCAAAAACATACAAAACGTTCGTCGCACAATATACAAAACTCATCGGCTCGGCGCCCAATCGGTTCGATCTGTACGGCTACGATACGATGACGACGCTTCTGGGCGGCATGAAAGGAAACGAACTATCCCGCGAATCGGTCAAAACGTATCTGGCTCACATGCCGGTTTACAACGGCATTTCTCGGAAAATTTCGTTTCAGGGAAATCGTCCGCGCGTCAATTCCTGCGCGTTCATTCTCGGATTTGAAAACGATGTTGTGCGTCCCGTCGCTTTCATTGAAAACGGCAATATTGTGCCGGTGAAGAAAAACTGACCGCCATGTTTGTTTCGTCTTTTTATCAAAATGTCGAAATCCTTCAATCGGATTTGTTGATGCCGTTTTCGTCGGTCGTTCACGGATTCAGCACACGTAAAGGCGGCGTCAGTACGAAACCGTTCGACTCGCTGAATCTCGGCATGAACAGTGGCGACACTCCGGAAAATATAGAAGCCAACCGGCAGATATTTTGTTCGGCGTTGGAATTTCCGGCAGTCTCTTTGGCACATGCCAACCAGATTCACAGTGGAAACGTTGCCGTGGTCGATCGACCGGTTTCGGTCAAGGACGCTGATGCACTGATAACGAATACGCCGGGTGTTTTTCTCAACGTAAAAACGGCTGATTGCGTTCCGATCCTGCTTTTCGAGCCGGAGCAAAAAGTCGTTGCGGCGGTTTATGCCGGCTGGAAGGGAATCGTCAATCGCATCATCGAAAACACGATCGATACGATGATCGTTCGTTTTCGCTGCGAACCGTCTCGAATGCTTGCCGTCATCGGTCCGTCAATCCGTTCATGTTGCTATGAAATCCGGTTGGACGTTGCAGACCAGTTTTCAGAATCGGAAGTGATTCGACGGAACAGAAAATTGTTTTTGGATGCGAAAAAAGCAGTATACAACCGGCTGGAAAATACAGGAATTTTACCGAAAAACATCGATGACTGCGAATGCTGTACGATGTGCGAACCGAAGCGGTTCTATTCATACCGGCGCGACGGTGTTCAAAGCGGTCGTATGATGGCCGTCATCGGAATGCGGAAATAATATTCGAGGTAACATATGGATTTGAAAGAGCAATTACAGAAAGATCTCGTCGAGGCAATGAAAGCGCACGACCCGGTCAGAACCAACGTCATTCGCCTGCTTCGCGGCTCGATTAAAAAGCAGGAAATCGACACGCGGCATGAATTGTCGCCCGACGAATTGATTGGTGTTCTGACCAACGCCGCCAAACAGCGCCGTGACTCTATCGAGGCTTATGCAAAAGGAAATCGTCCCGATCTCGTCGCCCAGGAAACGGCGGAACTTGAGATCATCCAGCGCTATCTTCCTAAGGAAATGACACGCGAGGAAATCGAGAAAGTCATCGTCGAAACGATCGCCGAAACCGGTGCGCAGGGGCTCAAGGACATTGGAAAAGCGATGTCGGCTGTCATGGCTAAAGTAAAAGGACGCGCCAACGGTTCCGAAGTGCAGGCGTTGGTCCGATTGAAATTGTCTTAACCGGTGATTCATTCCAGCGGGTATCGGCGTCAAATGGAAATAATCTTTTAATAATTGGCAGAATTATGGGAAATCTTTTCGATGTAATTTTTATAGTCGTAATCGGGCTTACCGCTTTCTTCGGGCTGCGCAAAGGCGTCGTCGAAAGCGTGATCAAATTGATTGGTTTCATCGTCGCCGTTTATCTCGCGACGAAATATAATTATATTGGCGCCGATCTGGTACGCAGTGTTCTCAAATCGCTTGGCGGCGCGCAGACGGTTGTTGGTTTCGTGCTTGTTTTTCTGGTCGTCTATTTGTTTTTTACCATCATTTCAATGTTGCTGAAAAATATCATCCATTCATTTAAACTCGCAAGGATTGACCGCGCGGTCGGAGTTGTCTTCGGCGCGCTGAAAGGTTTGATAATCTTGGCGATGTTCGTCTGGGTTTTATCGGTTTTTCCGGAAGCGGGAATTGGGGTGAAATTCAAGGCGACGTCGTTCACATATCCGTTCGTCGAGTCTTTTGAAATTGGAACGGCGCGCGTTTTCAACCTCGATGACGATCTGGCGGTCATGCGATCGAAAATCCGTCAAACGCTCTTTCTTGAGGAAAAGCCGATCATTCCGACCAGCGAATAGAAATAATTTTTCATTTTAACGGCCGATTTGTTCATGATAGATAGTGTAGTAAAGGAAAATTTGTCCCGGGAAAATCTCGGATTCGGGCGAATCTGCGCGCTGATAGCGGATGAGACGGTTTCAGAATCGGGTAGATTGAAAACAGAATCGCTCCAACCGCTCGGTGACTTCAGCCAAATTATTCCAAAACAGAATCGGATCACCTCGTTGAGGAAGTTGCTCGACGACGGCAACGAACTGCCGATGGAATCGTTCGCCGATCTGCGCGACGAGTTCAAACGGTGCCGCATCATTGGAACACGATTCGGCGTCGAAACGCTGGCCGGGATTCGATTGCAGATTTCCCGCACAGCCGTCCTGATACGGTTTTATAAGACGAACCGCGATGCGCTCAAACCGTTCGACGCACTGTTTCAAAACATCAACCCGCTTCCGAACATTCTTCAGACGATCAACCGGCTTCTGACAGACGACGGCGAAATGAAAGATTCCGCGAGC
>JAQUKI010000110.1 GCA_028719225.1 Fidelibacterota bacterium
AATTAAACTATCAATTGACTCTGAGTTATCTGATACGATCTGAAAATACTGTGAGTAGTTTAATTGATTATGGTTATACCGGAAACCGATTGTCACTGATTTTGATCGATTCAAACTGTAAGCGGCCGTAAATGAATACCGATAAACTGATTCCGTTTTCTTTGGATGGAACGTGTAATTTTCTATATAGCCCCGGTTATTACCCCAAATTATTGTTCCTATTATCTCGCCATAATCCAGTTCCGAGTTATAAACTTGGTTCATCGCCATTCCCAGATGCAGATTTCCCAATGGAATAGATAATCCAGCCGATTGCGGAACGGCATTGAATATCCGTTGATGTCCAAAATCGGCTATCCATGCGGGTTGCATTTTAGTTTCATATTGATAAGAAAGGCCGAAACCGCGTTTCAGATCGACCAATGCCGCCGGGTTGACCGAGTTGATTGTCATGGGCGTTGCCAATGTGCTTGGATTGTAACCGTTTCCGGAAAGGGCATCGTAAACATGTCCCTGAGGTAAATATATTGCCGGAATAGATAAGTTTAGTAATGAGCCCGAACAAAAGTTTGAAAAAGATAACAGAACGATCGAGAGAATGGACATAACTTTTAATCCGTTATGGTTGTTTTTTGTGAGTAGCCGGATTTTTGTTGTCTGCATTTTCTGAATTTCCTTTCAGTAAATTTTCATCATTTGATCAACGTGATATATCGGCGGCTTGTAGCATTACGTGTTTGTAAAATTGCCAGATAGACTCCTGATGCTAAATCGGTGGCTTGCCAGTTAAATGAATACGTTCCCGATTCCAGCGATCTTTCAAAGACACAAGCGGCCATTCTGCCCGAAATATCAAATAGCAGTAAACGCGCATAACCGGATCGGTTCATCGAAAACCGGAATGTTGTGCTGGAATTAAAAGGATTCGGGTAGTTGGGAAAAAGTTCGAGTTTGTCTGGAAGCGGCATATCCTCAGCGGTGATTCGGGATTCGTGAAAGACTTCGTTGAGTGTAAAATCCACCCAAAAGAGCGCTGTCGTATTGGTAATTTTTGCCAATAAGCCATTCCCGAGCGTCGCCGGCGGATCGGCGTAATCGTCCCACCAGCTGCGATCCCACGCATAGCCGAATTGATAGCCGACTGAATTGTTTGGAAAAGCGGTTCCCCAACTGTTCATGTTATTAATAAAATTTTGGTATGTTTCATGCCCCTGACTATCGTCGATCAATAACAGATTTCCCCGATAAGTCGGCGGCATACGGTTCGTCGTGTAATGTTTCAAAAAAAGCGTATAAGTGCTGTCATATGATTGGATTTTTTCTTCCCATGTCTGTGCTTCGGCATCGGTCACCTGGCGTCCCGCGTTGAAACTTTGGGTATCTAACCATTCAACGTCGATCCCAAAACCGGCTATGCAGGAATGATGACCATAGCGGGCGAACACTAAATCGATGAGTGTTTCAACATTCGCGGCGCCGGGCTCTACTTGCAACCACACTTTCATATCTGCAGCATCGAAGGCATCTAGGAATGATTCGCTGTAATCCTGATCTGTAAAATAACAGTGAGCGACGCTGGCGCTATTTGGAAACTGGACGTAAATGTCGCCATTATTGCCATAGTAACTTAGAATCCAAACAGCCGCGGGAAAACCGGGTGAGGTGAAATTCCGCGACATCGAGTCTGCGACGCCAACCAAATAATCGGCTGTAAATCCGGAAACTCGCGATCCGCGAAATCCGGTGTACAAATCTTTTCCGGCGGCAATGGTGCTAAAAAAAATTAGCAACCCACAAATCCATTTTTTCATAAAAATCTTTCCTTAAATGCCTGCTATCAACTGACATGACTAAAATCAGGAGTTTTTTAGAAAACTGCAAGAATTATTTATAGATATGTTATTTTCAGTTTGTACCTGTTGATTGGTTATGCATTCTTTAATGGAATCGAATCTTTGGAATCAGATGAAATGCGATTAGATTAATCCTTGAGTTTTGAAAAGTCAGAAGGAATTTTATTATGAGTGATTCGCTGAAATTTATGCCGGTTTGGCGTAACGAATATAACGTCCGATCTTACGAGATCGATATGCACCGACGGATGAGACTGCCTGTGCTGTGCCAGTTTTTTCAGGAAACGGCGACACACCACACAGAAAATCTGGGTGTCAGCATCAAAGATATGATTAAAAAGAATATGATATGGATACTTTCGCGGCAATTGATCCATATCGACGCTGTACCGAAATGGACGGATACGATCCGGGTCGAAACCTGGCCGACGGATACCGAACGTTTTTTCTGTTTTCGAGATTTTAAAGCGATGAATCTGAATGGCGAAATCACAGCGCGCGCGATGACATCCTGGTGTGCCATCGATTTACAAACCCGACGACCTCAGCCGACGTTGTCATATCTTCCAGCCGATATGCCGTTAATCGCTGAACGTGCGTTTCCCGGTCGCCAATTGAAAAAGATCGAATCTGTCGATGGGATGCAATTTCAGGAACCATTCCGGGTGCGTTATTCCGATCTTGATTTTAATATGCATGTCGGAAATGTGAAGTACATCGAATGGATCATCGATGCTTTTGCACCTGATTTTTTCCGGAATTTGTGTTTAACCGAATTGGAAATCAATTATCTCGCAGAAACCTGGTATGGAGATGAGATCGAATCGGGTTGTCTGGAGAATGGACAGAAACAATTCATACACGAACTGCGACGGAAAAGCGATGGGACGGTTCTGTGTCGGGCGGAAACGAAATGGGGATGAAAACGAACGACAATAACCTCTACAATATAGGTGGTGATGAAGTGATAGCCATCTATCAGTTTAAAATGAAAATCCGCTTTCGATGTTCTTTGTATAAGAAGTCGCATTCAATGTAAAATAGATTCGATAAGGAGTCTGAATTGTAACTTTTAAAATCGGCGAGATGATAAAATTTGTTCCTAGGTCAATTTTTTCAATCCATGGATTTACATTAACCACTTCGATTTTTCTATCGGTTTCAACAAAGTACAATGTATTCAAATCATGTTTTATTTCATAACTCATACTCCAAAAACCGGACGTTAGGCCGAATTCAAAAAAACATTGATTAGTGGGAAAGTAGAAAGGTGTTGTCGCCTGTATCATTAACATTTTTGTGTGGATATTATCAATTTCATAATCGAATAATTTGACCGTAGTCGTACTATTGACAAATGTATGTTTATAAGCCGGAATAATAGAAATATTTTTCCCACTAGTTGATTGTGCATAATCGATAGAGATATTAATAAATGATAATAGACCTATGTAAGCGTTAAGTGGAATTTTTGAACTCACAACAAATCGAACCTGTTGGCAAGAATAGTTCCTTTTAATTGTAGCAGGATAAGATATGAAATCTTTGATATTGCATTTTATCGGGAAACCATAACGAACACCGTATGAAATGCCCAAACTGAGTTTATATATATTTTTTATCGAATAGTAACTTTTATATACATTCTGGATATATTCGCTTGGTTCCATTGATAAAGTAGTCCATTCGTCAGGGGTCTGGAACAAATACCATCAATTTAAAAATTCATCAGTTTGTTGAAGATTTGCTTTCCCAGCGTTCTGATCTATTTGACTGGAAATTTCACGGAAATGAAGACGTTTTTTTTGCTCAAATTCAATGCGTTTTTGAGTATAGGAAATCGAGGGGTCATACCTGAGGTTTTTATCTTTTTGGTAAAATTTCCAGACTACAAAATCTTTTAGATTATTTTCGATGAACTCCATTTTGATCTCCTTTTCCGGTTGAGAAGGAGAAATCATCATGATTTTCAGTTTCTTCAGAATATTTTGTTTTAATTTAAAAGATAACTTTGTAGCAGTAATGTCGTTCCTGACAGTATCTGTCCAGGACTTTTTATCAGTAAGGAATTTATTCCAAATGTATGCGGTTTGTTCAGATACTACTTGCTTTGTAAATTGACCATTATCTTTGTATTGTGTTTGCATTTTCCTGATCTCGTAATAAATCAACTCCGGATGTATCGTTTTTGCCCGTTCAAGTGAATCCTTATACTCTGAATAATTCAGCCGATCGTAAAACACTTTCGCCGGAAAAAGATCTTTGAACATCTCAGTGACTTCCTGAGCCGGTAGTATCCTTATCAGGAGTGAAATTACTGCGCAGAGAGTTATGAGTGAACGTCTAATTTTCAAACTGGACTTCCCCAACTGCATAGATATTAATCATCCATTTTTATCTCAATCCAACCTGAATGCCAAAACGTAAGCCAGTCCAATTGACCCCGACTGCATCAGTATCTTCCGTACCGAATTGCGCTTTCGGATTGCCTTTTAAATGAAGCGGTTTTTCGTCAATCTGAATTTGATAGCCGATATAAGGAGCGAAAATAAAGTATTTATAAGTCATTTCAAATCCGACTCCCTGATCAATGATGATATTTGTCGAAGTCAGGTTTATGGATTGTTTTTCTTCTTCATCATAAATGCGTATAGACTCAGTCATTTTGGCATGTGTTTTATGATACGAGATTCCAGTGTAAACAACTGGTACGATTTTTTTTCTATGACTCGTTGCGACATCCAGCATAATACCACCACCAATATGGTTAACTAAAAAATCGGTTCGGATTTCTCCGCTGTAATCTTTATAATGAAGCCGGCTGCCGGTCGAAGCATATTCGATAAACGGTCCAATGCGAATATCTTGATTGATCTGTAGTTTGATGATCTGTACCTGATAATCAAACCATGGTGGGAAGTTGGCGGTCGTTTTCACCGGCACTGGGTATTCTGATTTATATTCCTTAAAAAAGTCTTTTAGATCGTCCATAATAACCATATCAATAGTGATACGTCCGCTTAATATCACAGAGTTAGGAGTGGGTGATTCTGCGAAAGTAGAAACACCAAAAAGCGAGATATAAAATATAACGATAGCGATGACTTTTTTGTTCTTCATTTGTTTACTCCCTTCCCGAATGTCAGTGGCAGGTAATAGCCTTCACTGCTGAACAGTATGGAATTCCGAAGAAAATATCTATCATTTCGAATGTGTATCTGCTTTAAGAGCGCGTGAGAATTCGGGTCATATATGAAAAAGGTATTATATGCCTGACATCCGATATACCCCGTTACGGGATCAACACACAATCTGATTATCGATTCAGTAGGTGTGTTCCATGAATCGACAACCGCATGGTCTGTCAAGCGACGCACATGAATCACTCCGTCGGATTCAGTTAGGTAGAATTCGTCGGTTGGCATAAACGCGACAGTTTGCTGTGAAATATAATCGTAATCCGGCGGTTGATTAGTGTTAAGTTGAAATATACGGTCAAATATAGAAATCATTTTACCGTCGTTGGATATATTAACCTCATATTCGATGCCATTTAGGGGAGCTTCTCCTACTATCTTTCTTTGAGACATGTCCAATATGAAGACCCTATCGACCATATAGATATTATTTGCCGTCAAGGTGTATCCGGGGTAAATCAACCAGTTTGTGAGTGATAAATGTAAAGTTTGGCACGGATGGGATTCGTACCCGATGATATCCGTTGTGACGATTGTATCCAAAACGTTCAGAGTGACTGGATCGATTTCGAAGATATTTGTATTGGCTGACATATAGGCGGTGGAACCGTCGGCTGAAATACAAAATCCACCTCGTGAGTCTTCTATGTATTTCATCGCCTGGATCGCCATCGTATTGGCGTCGAGACGATACACCTTGCTGATTTTATCGAGATAGTACGAGTCGGTTTGCGGTATGTAGGTGACGTTGTTTGGGTAAATGAATTTATCTCCATCCTTCAAGGGAACGCCGGAAGCCGCTCGTAACGAATGGGTCATGGTGACGCCGCTCATTTTTGAGACAGTTACGAGGCGATATTTGTTTTGGTAATCGAAATAGGCGAGGCTGTCGATAAAAACGGTGTCTTTAATTTCAGATAATTGAACAATGAGATCTTCACCCCGGTACAACTGATAATAGGCGAATTTTTCACTGAAATAACAGGAATTCCATTTCATCTCGAGCCGACCATCTGTCAGTCCCCGGGTAGAGTTAACCTTGACGGATTTGTATTGACACTCGACTGAGTGTGATATATTTTTTCCGTTTTGAGTATATATGATTATTTTATAGGCGGCAGATTGCCCAAAATACGTCAGGTCATTAAAAGTTGTGACATCAGAGGATAGGATTTCTGTTAACTTTGTCCCATTGTCATAGTATCCTTCATCAACTTGGTATCGATATAGGACATACTTAGCAAAATTACGCTTTGGGTACTTTTGCCATGTGATCGTCAATCCTCCGGAAAAAGGAGACGTGGTTTGGATTTGTACTTGAGATGGTGTAGAGTTATCAATGATTACCTTTAGTTCACGCCACGCATGAATGGCTTCAACTTTAGAGACATCGGCGAGGCTCCCAGAATTTGTACTGACATAAAGATCAATAGTCATTGTATATGTCCCGTCGGTGTATTTTCCAGTATCGAAAAGAAATGTCCCGACGGTATCCGTAATAGTTTTAATCACTCCGGTACCCGACAATATCACTTGTGCTTGATACAATTTTCGTCCGGCAAGGCCTATATGATAATTCAAGTAGGTTGAACCACAAACGAAAAGTGTGTCTGTCGCATCTCCCAAATCAAGAGTTAAATTCGGAATTACATTCGTCGTGTCGATATCAACATAATTTGTCTGTGTGGGTTCATATGAGCAGGCAAATATTAGGCAGAATGTACTTATAAGTATGCCTATTTTGATAAACCTGTTAAATGACCGTCTGACTGTGCCTGTAACTTTCATACAAACTCATCGTTGAAATCTGTCGGTAGGATAAATAACGATTGGGGAAAGCACTACTTTTATCGCCTCAAAATAACTTGAAGTAAAATTATTCCTTTAGTGACATGATGTCAAGGTAAAAGTCGATGTGAATCGTTTATTTAGAACTTTTTTTGGCGGAGAGGGAGGGATTCGAACCCCCGTACCGATAAATCGGTAAACGACTTTCGAGGCCGCCGCATTCGACCGCTCTGCCACCTCTCCCAAAAGCATTATCGTAGCGGTGACTAGATTTGAACTAGTGACACATGGCTTATGAAGCCACTGCTCTAACCACTGAGCTACACCGCCAATTTCAAAGATACATGGCTTATGATCCCGACGCTTCGGGACTAACCACTGAGCTACACCGCCAATTTCAAAGATACATGGCTTAACCACAGAATAATTCAGCCACTTCCAAGAAGCGGCGAAATTTAAATAAACATTTTTCATCAAACAAGATTAGCGAAGCATTTTTTATAAATTTCCTTTCAACAAAATATTTTTTACATTCCTATTGGTATTTGATACATTTTAGGAATCTTCTTTAGGATACTGTTATGACCAATTCCATTCTAATTCAAAATCCACTTTGCTGTGCACTGATCTCCGAAAACCGACCTGAGTCCAAAGAATTAAATTGCCTTCGGGGCGGCCATATTTTTATCGAAAATGGCAAAATCAAATCATTAGGGAATGGGACGTTTAGCGGATCTGCCGACCGGATCATCGATGCCTACCGAATGGTCGTGCTTCCAGGTTTCGTGAATACACATCATCATTTTTTTCAGACGTTGACGCGGAATATCTTTTCGACGCAATCATCGCCGCTTTTCGACTGGCTGACCACGAACTATGAAATCTGGCGAGAATTATCGGGCGAGGCGGTATTTATCAGTGCGAAAGTCGCCATTGCAGAACTGCTTAAATCCGGCTGTACGACAACTTCCGATCATCTTTATCTTTTCCCGAAGGAGTCAGATGCCGACCTAATCGAATCCGAAATTCTCGCGGCTCGCGACATGGGAATGCGTTTTCAACCAACACGCGGCTCGATGTCGCTGGGACAATCTAAAGGCGGACTCCCGCCGGATTCAGTGATTCAGGACGAAAAAACGATTGTTGAAGATGTTCGTCGATTGCTTAAAAAATATCACGACTCGTCATCTGGCGCAATGACGCGCATTTCGCTCGCGCCGTGTTCACCGTTTTCCGTCACACCGGAATTGATGAAAAAAACCGTCGAGCTGGCTGAAGAATACAATCTTCAGATTCATACTCATTTAGCCGAAACACTCGATGAGGAAAAATTCTGCATCAGACAATTCGGCGTTCGACCATTTGCCTACTTGAAACAAGTTGGCTGGATTCGGAAAAATGCTTGGTTTGCACATGCGATTCATCTGAACGATGCGGAAATCCGTGAAATGGGCGAAAACAGTGTGGGAATTTCGCATTGTCCTACATCGAACATGCGGCTCGGTTCCGGAATTGCCCGCATCAGTGAATTACTGCATTCCGGAGTAAATGTCAGTCTTGGCGTCGATGGTTCGGCGTCGAACGATTCATCGAATATGTTGATGGAACTCCGGAACACGCTTCTGCTTTCTCGACTTCGGGATCAGGAAAAATGGTTGACCGTTTCTGACATTCTTTGGATGGCGACTCGTGGCGGAGCCAAAGCGCTCGGGCGAGATGATATTGGGGAAATCACCGTTGGGAAATGCGCCGACCTGATTTTAATCGACCTCGATCGTATCGAATATGCCGGCGCTCAACACGATCCGTTAGCCGCGCTTCTTTTCTCGGTTCCGCTTCAGCCGGTCGATTATTCTATTATCAATGGAAAAATAGTCGTCGATCAGGGCAAGATCGTCGGACTCGATGAATCTGCGTTGATTCGGCGACAGCAGGAAATTTCCGATTTAATGGTCGAATTCGCCGAAAAGCGAACAGGAAAACGATTAAGACGATAAGGTAAATTGAAAATTGTTAGTTAGGAGAAAATAA
>JAQUKI010000111.1 GCA_028719225.1 Fidelibacterota bacterium
GCATTATACTAAAAACGATACGACTTTTCTCGCCGATTTCGATCCGCGACAGACTCTTGGCGAGACGATGCTTTCTCTCGGATTGGAATATCATAAAGACCTGACGAAGAATATCAGATTTTATACGGACTGTAACTTTGGGGTCAACGTTTACCGGCGAAACATCAAAATGGTCGAAGACTGGACGAAGACGTTTCATTGGGACACGACCAGCACAGCCATGAAGACCAACCTTGAACTATTGCGTGAGGTTTTCGGCTTGGACAGCAGTACGGTCGAATACGATTATGAATATCAAATTCAAATAACGCATTTCGCTCCGCCGAAGAAGGGGAAACTCTTCTTCGTCTCGCCGACGGTTGGAATGCGGTTTTATCTTTCACCGTCGATGGATTTGGATGTCGCATATCAGTTCATCTATTATTTTGACGGCGGAAAACTTGGCAATATGTTCGGTTTTTCGAAAAATAGTTATCGTTGGTATCCGCTGAAATCCACGAGCCAGTTGACGTTCGGAATAACATTCAAATATTAGAGCCGCTATGAATAGAAATCTCGCGAGAATTTTGTGGATATTATCGACGACGGCAATCTGCGCATTTGGGAGTTCGCCAGAGTCTTGGAGTGTCGCCGTGAACGGAATTTATTCGATTCCCGCTTCCGACCTGAAAAACTGGTTCAAGCCGGCGCCGAACCTGAACTTTTCAATCGGAAAAGAGAAAGAAAATGGTTGGACGGTTGAAGGTCAGGTCGAACTCAGCCGCTTCGAGCGCGAAAATCTGTCTGGTTATCCCAAAGGAAAACTGGATCTTTCGCTCGAACACATCGGATTTCTACTGAACGGACGTTATCCGGTCGCAAAGTTATCGATTTTCAAGCCATATGTGACGATCGCGGCCGGTCCACATTACTGGAAGGGCATTCGCGGTGAAGTTGCCCTGGATTCAGTCAACGCCGTTCCTTATATTGCCGAACGTCGGCTTGAAGAATGGAACTGGGCTTTCAAAGCGGGCGCTGGTGTGGAAATTTCCTTGGGAAAAGTCGGTCTCGATTTTGGTGCGAATTACCGGTTGATTGTCGGAAGTCTCTGGCCAACCTTGCAGGAGCATATCGAATTAGACGGCGTTTCCGGTTTTCAGACATGGAATCTTGCAATCGGTGTGAGATGGTATTTTTAATTATGCCAACAGAATACGCGAAAATGATACTAAAACATAGCCTACGGAATATACAGAACACACAGAGGAAATTAAATTCAGAAAATATATCTGTGTTAATCTGCGTTAATCCGCGGCTTAAAAGAGTTTATATTTTATCGAAGGAGATAGATCGATGAGAAAATGTTTATTCGGATTAGCCGTTTTACTCGCGGCAGGAACGACCTTTGCCGGTCAGTATTTCCTGAATTGGGCAAATTATCAATATATGGTTACTTCCAGCGACGTAACCCGCGGATTAGTTTATAGTCCGAAGACCGATCACATTATTGTTGCGACCCGGAAAGGAACCACGCAGATCGTCATTTTAAATCCGGCGACGGGTGATTCGATCGGCGCTTTGAAAACGACCGGCATCACCGGCGGAACATATGAGATAAACCTGATCGATGTCGATGGCGATGGGAGAATATACGTATGCAATTTAAGTGCGCCGCTATATACGACGGGATCGACTTTTAGAATATACAGATGGGATAATGAAGACGCCGAACCGGTCGTAATTTTCGACAATGCGCTGGATGGTATTCGGTACGGAGATTCGTTCGCCGTCTCCGGTTCGGGAAACGATGTCTGGATCTATTCTTCCGGCTATTTATCTGACAAAATGGTCGTTTTGAAATCCGATGCGTTGGGCGCTTTTCAGGTCGATCATATTATCACCCTGCCGTGTCCCGACGGCGCGCGCCAAGGGATTTCGCCGGTAACACCGGGCGGAAATATTTGGATCGACGGAGCCGGTTCAGCCAATCCGTTGACGCGACTGATTACAAATAACGGAACGTTGATTGCGTCTGTCCCCGATACGATCTTTGCGACCGGAGCGAGCGTCGTCCGGCATTTGAATCTTGGAGAGTATAATCTCCTTTTTGTCATGAACGGTTTTTTTACGAACGCCATTAAAGCCGCGCGTTATTTTGAGGACGAACTGGGAACCGTGACGTTCGATTATTTCGGTGATAATTCCGACTCGTTGATGCTTGCTTATCAGGGCAATACAATGGCATCGAATACCAATTGTTCCGGCGCGCTGAGTTATGACTCGAAACGACATTCGATGATCGTTCTGACAGGCGTCAACGCCATCGCTTCCGTCAATCTCGACAGTCTTCTTAAAATCCGAACTTCGCGCGAAACGGGAGTAACCGCTGTTGCCATCGACGGAAATAATCAGGAATATTTTTATTACGACAAGGTCGGAACAAGCAACGGTCATGATCTTTACTCGACTTGGGGACCGAATATCGTTTTCTTCGGCGTTACCGGTCATACGCTATTCGACCAGACGCTGACAAATAAACTGTATTGTGTTTTCGATCTCGATCCAACCGGTGCGAACGGAAGCGCGACGCCTCCGGAAACTGCCGGCGGCGTGACTAATTTTCCGTTTAAGGCCGACGTCGTCGTTCAACTCGATTCGTGGAATGTTGCCGAATGGACGACCGGTAAAGTTTACAAATGGAACGGCAGTTCGTGGGCGAATACAACAATCGAAGGATTCGATATCAATTACGGCGCGATGTGCGTCGTCAACGAAGGCGACAGCGGTCTGACGGAAATTGGTGTGGCGCGAAATACCAAAGGTCTCGGAACGGCATTTTCCGCCGTGAATATGATGCTGTATGTCGCCGAGGATAAAACAGGTGGGAACGTGTTGTGCGCTTTCCCAGACGGAAATCCGGTCGGCCACGGCGTTACGTTCACGCAATATTTCTACGCCGATAGTTTGGGTACAGGCATGTTGCCGAATGACACAAAAGATTTGCAGATCAAAGGCGAAGGATCGGCTGTCCGAAAATCACCGGCAATTGTCGAAGATTTCCATCTCGAACAGAATTATCCGAATCCATTCAACCCAACGACTCAGATCGGTTTCAGCCTGTCACATCCGGCGGCTGTTCATATTGAAGTTTTTGATTTGAAAGGCTGTTGCGTGAAAACGATAGGAAATTCATATCGATCCGCCGGGAAATATACAGTCAAATTCGACGGCGCGGGATTGTCCGCCGGTGTTTATTTCTACCGGTTGATCGCCGACGGTAAAACTCTGGCAACACACAAAATGATGTTGCTGAAATGACGAATTATTAAAACGCCTGATCGGAGTGTGGCTTCTGTGAATCGGTTGGTGAAATTGTTGGTCGGTTCACTTTTACCGGTGATTCTCATCGCCGGGACGCCCGAACTGCGCGGTGTCTGGTTGGCTTGGGCAAGCGCAACGCCTCCGACGAAAGATGAAATTGCCGTGACGATGGATTCGCTCGCGGAACACAATCTGAACACGGTATATGTCGATATTTGGCGGTTCGGTTATCCATACTTCCAAAGCGAGGTTTTTCATGAATTGACCGGGCTTTTCACCGATCCGCGTCTGGCGGACGGACGAGATATTTTACAGGAAATGATCGCTGAAGGTCATCGAAGCGGACTTGAAATTTGCGCGTGGTTCGAAGCCGGATTTGCCGCAACTTACGAATCGGAAAGTTTCGTCAATAATGATCTTTATCTTGCGCGCCCGGGTTGGTTTGCCAAAAAGCGAAACGGTTCAGAAATATTTGTCGCAGACGGAACGATCGTTTATCGCTGGCTCGCTCATTCAAATCACGACGCTCAGCAATTCCTGATCGATATATGCGAGGAAGTCGCCCGCAAATACGACGTCGATGGAATCGAATTGGACAGGGTTCGTTATCCCGAACTCGACTGCGGTTACGACGATTACACCAAATCGCTTTACCAATCTGAAAAGGGAACGACGCCGCCGGACAATATTTATGATGCAACGTGGATGAAATGGCGCGCCGATGAACTCACGAAATTTATGACAAACCTTTACGATTCGGTGAAAGCGGTAAATCCAAATGTCATCGTCAGTAATGCGCCGCTTCCTTATACGTGGGGTTATGATAATTTCTGCCAGGATTGGGCGCCGTGGATCAATGAAAGACATCTTGACGTCGTCTCACCACAATTATATTATTCCGATTTGTCGAACTTTACTTACGATCTTGTCCGAAACCGGCAGAAGGTGACGGACGTTTCAAAAATGTGCCCGGGGATCGCGATTGTTGCCAACGGCGTGACAATCACACCGGACAATCTGTTCGCGGAAATCGATTCCGTACGCAATAGCGGAATGAGCGGGCACGTCATCTGGTATCATCAGACGATCGCCGAATTTCTCGATACGTTGAAAGCGGTCGTTTATCCTGAAAAAGTCGCCGTTCCGGGAAGAGTGGAAGGCTGGCGGATCCCGCCGGTGATTATTAATGAGACCGATTCATCCGTCGTGAAAACTTCCGGCTGGAAAAGTTACTCCGGCGTTCCCGGTTATCGGGATGGCTGTATGTATGCCGATACGACAGGCGTCGAGCGACTCGATTATGTCACTGAAATTCCAAAGACCGGTTGGTATGAAGTTTACGCATTTGTCGCTCGGCAGGCTTATGCCACTACCCGTGCGCCGTTTGTCGTTTATCATCAAAATGGGATTGATACGATCAGGATCAACCAAACGCTCAGCGGCGATTCCAAATGGACGAAACTTGGCGATTTCAATTTCGACGAAGGAACAGATCAGCGCATCATCCGGATCAGCAATCTTGGGATCGATAATAGATTCGTGTTTGCCGACGCGATCATGTTGCTCAAATCCAATCGTCCGGAAGAATATTTTCTCGACATTCATAAGGAAAAACCGACAAGTTCAACACTAAAAACTTTCTCGCTTTTACAGAATTATCCGAATCCTTTCAATGCCTGTACGATCATTCCGTTTCGGATAGATGCGCGTCAGAAAGTTACGCTGAAAGTATTCGACTTGAAAGGAAACGAAATATTGAAAATTCCCGAACGGATAATGGAAACCGGACTTCACTCATTTCAGATGAATGCCGCGCAGGTTCCGTCGGGCATCTATTTTTATCAACTGCAGGTCGGATCGAATTTACAGACGCGAAAAATGGCGATCATCCGGTAGGTGAACACGTTACGGAGGAATCGATAAACGAGTAAGATGCAAAAAAGAGTCAATTCCCAGTTCCTCAAGGAACTAAACGAGGTGCGAATCCTGAACCTCATCAAGTCGGAAGGCTTAATCTCGCGCATCGAATTGGCAAGAAGGACGCGCATTTCCAAAGTCGCCGTTTCTGAGATCGTCAGCCGGCTCACCAATGCCGGTTTTATCCTGGAAGTCGGCAAGGGCGAATCGACGAAAAAAGGCGGGAAAAAACCGTTCCTGATCCGGATCAACCCGGACAACGGCTATGTCATCGGTGTGGAAATCCGCCGTAAAAGCGCAACCATCGCGCTGGCGAATCTGGATTCGCAGATCGTTGACAGCGAGATGGTTTCATATCCCGCCGGTTTATCAATCGACGATGCGCTGGACTCCATTTTTACTAAGATCGATCTTCTGATCTCGCGCAATGACATCAAACCGGAAAAACTCATCAGCATCGCCATAGGCGTTCCAGGTTTCATCGATTACGATAAAGGCCAACTGATATTTGCCGATACGATCCAAGGCTGGGGAAGCCAACCGCTCGCGCACAGATTTGCCGACCGGTTCCGCGTCCCGGTTTTCATCGACAACGATGTGAACATGATGGCGCTGGGCGAATTTCTGCTCGGTTCCGGCAAGGACGAATCGAACTTAGTCTATATCTGGATCGGTGAAGGCATCGGCGCGGGAATCATTGTCGAAGGGCAGCTTTTGCGCGGCAGGAACGGAAGCGCGGGCGAGATCGGCTACCTCGAACTCGGACACCTGATTGCCGATAAGGCGCAATTCAAGATGCTCTATTCGGATCAAAAATATGTCGGCGAGATGTTCGTGGAAGAGCGCCTGATGAATACGCTCAGGAAAAGTTTATACTTATCATCGAACGACGATTCGCTTGTTCTTGAATCCATCGGGAAGGATGAAACCGAACTTCCGGCGCAGGCTGTCGAAACGTTAAATGAATATGCGCGACTGATCGCTGTCGTTTGTTCCAACCTGATCAAGACACTCAACACGAATATGATTATACTAAGCGGGAAGATCATCGAAAACTCGCCGTACTTACTAAAACGGACGAAAGAATTCGTCGCTGAGATCATGGGCGCGATTCCGTTTCAGCCGACGAAGATCGTTCAAGGTGAATTGCGGAACACCGCCTGCATCAAAGGAACGATCGCGATGGCTTTGCAGGTTGTTTTCTCGCAGTCCATCAAAGACAACGCGCTGAGAGGGATTCTGCCCCGGTGAGCGAGGAAGAAGAGATTCACCACAGACGGTGCAGAGGGCGCTGAGGTTTTTTTAGCCACCGATTACACGGGTAAACATAGTTAAGAGAATTTGCATTCATTTGTGAGAACTTGTCCCGATATTTTTCGGGATTCGTGGTTAAGAGATTTACACTAATTACCATTTATCTACAATTTATTTCCGTTAACTAAAAATTATTATTGACTTTTAGCTCGTTAGGCTGTATAATAGAGATGTTCATTAACACTGGGACGGGCAGTAGAAGCGAAGGTTGACCTCTCCGGCTTCCGTAACTTCAAGTTGAAACGCTTTTTGGAATTTCAAGTTCTTCAGATAGAATCGTGGAGTAAGTTTATTTAAAAAAGGTGAAGCGATGAATCGATCTGGTGTCCCGGAAGAAAGAACAAACAATCTTCCCATTCTCAAATCAGACTCCGTTTGGGTCTGCAAAAGTTTTCCCACATTTTCCATGAACAACTCATGTAGGAGAGGTGCACTCAAGTTTTTTCTTTTACTCACGAAGGGTTCTTTAACGAATAAAGGTCAAAAATGAAGCATACTATCAACCATCCAAAACAAAAAATGTTTATAATACTATTAATTTTTAATCAAGTATTGGATATTTTAAAAAAATCAATACAGATTGTACAATTTCAGAGAAATAGTCAGGAATCTGTGACAATATATAACTAAAGTTGATTGAGTATTTTGCTTAATTATAAAATTACTAAGAATGTCTATGTTTTCGCTTAAACTGTCATCTATTTATAGAAAAGACCTTTTATTAAAATTATTACTTCTTGTTGGATTATTTGTTATATATGCACTTTTTAATTGCTCAAATATTACGGATACTATTGGATTGGATGAAAATAATCTTGTAGCATTCTCTGCTATTTATCTTACTGATTCAAGTTACACGGGAAGGATAGTAATCACTGATTATGATAACACAGAAAATTATAAAATAGTATCGCCTCCGGGGTTAATGGCAAGAGATGCAGTATTTTCACGTACAAAAAACAAATTATTATTTGGTTTGGATGGGATTATTGAACACGGTTACCAGTTTGCGATCTACGATAATCAATCCGATGAAATGGAAAAACTATATACAAATAATGATGGCGATAAAATCCCTCTCGCTGGAATTATGCCAATTTGGGATTATGACGATAAGGGATTTTATTTTTCACAACATAATACATACTCTACTGCAATGGGAATTTATTATTACGACTTAGCCACTAAAATGTCAACGATAATATACAATCCTAAAGATGCTTCCGTATATGTTATAGGTCTTAAGTCTCAAGATACATTAATAGTATTTTCCAATAAGTACTTTCTTGCATCGGGAGATAGCAACTGTTTTTTCTTTATATCAAAAACGGGTGAATATCTTTCACAAATTAATAATCCTCATCTGGTACTGATCAATAAAAATGGTATTACTCAAAAAGGTGCATACTATCTCAGATGGAATGAACTAAATCAACAGTTTGTCTATTCAGCGATAAATTCTGACCAAGAAGGATTTGCAATTTCTATTACAAATATTGATGGATCGTTTTATAAACAATATACGAGTACAAAATTTGATACCAGGCCTATATGGGGTCCAGGTAATTCAATAATATTTTTCAACAGGCAAATAGAATATGATGATGAAGAACAATTATATATGATAAATACCACTACTGGTCAGGTTGAAAAGTTTATTAATCCAGCTAACATTGATGGAGCAGATCAGATAGTTGATGCAGCCTATTAAATATATTCAATTATAATCATTAAGGAGGATATTATGATTAAGTTTAATTTTTTTAAAAATGGTTTGATGATTTTGTTGCTGTCAGTATCAGCCCTATCTCAACAAAATCAAGAAATTTCAGATAGACATTTAGCGAGAGAAAATTTTAAAAGTAAATATGGAACTGAATGGAATATTAGGTGGAATTCAAAAACAGAAACTCCTTCAAGCATTACAGGTGGTAAGATCACAAAATACAACGGCTCTCCATTGGATATTGCAAGAGCATTTTTAGATGAAGAAAAGACGTTGTTTGTAATTAAAAATGTTGAGAATGAACTTATATTAACAAAAGAAAATATTTCAAAAAATGGTGGGAACCGTTATATTTTTTCACAAGTATTTAATGGAGTTCCTATTATA
>JAQUKI010000112.1 GCA_028719225.1 Fidelibacterota bacterium
ATTATAATATCAAATTTGATAATCCCGATACAAACAATTACACACACAGTAATCATAATAGTTATGTTTACGGTTTGGACCTGCAACAAGCTGGCAAGATATTTAGAATTCTAGATCTGTCTTATGGATATACTTTTATTCAGGATAGAATCGTAAGTACTTCTGTTGGTGATAAAGAGCGCAATACACATAGCGCTTTTACTAATCTGACATGGATTAAACATTTGGATGGGTTTATCAATAATTTCGAAACATCACTCGCAGTACGGTATGATTATCCTTCCGACTACGATTCCAAATTTAGCCCGCGCTTTAATTTATCGGTAGGACACAATGGTAAGTATAATATCAATCTAATCAGCCATGCCACAAAATCCTTCCGGGCCCCAACATTCAACGATCTTTACTGGCCGAGAGACAGCTATTCCATCGGAAATCCGGATCTTGTACCGGAAACCGGTGAGAACTATGATATTGGCTTGACTTTTAATATGGGATTTGTATCTCTTGCTTCAAATTATTTTGTAAATAACGTCAAGAATCTTATTGTTTGGGAGCAAGATCCTTCGCTGGACAATTTGTGGACGCCAAAAAATATATCGAAAACCAAAACCATGGGATTCGAGAACTCTGCAACTCTGACCTTTTTTAATGGAGTTCTTCTCCTGAATGGCGAGTATACCTATATGAAAGCCATCAATAAGAGCGATGATAAAAGCCGGTACAATAAGTTCATCATCTATCGTCCAAAAAATAAGTTGGATATCACAACTACTGTTCGCTATAAAAAAATCGAGACGAACCTGATTTATCATTATTTCGGTCTCCGATATACTAATAGTGCGAATATATTCTGGTTGCCATCCTATAAGACATTTGACTTAAATGCGACCTATCGTTTCACTATATCTGATCTGGCGATGAGTTCGACTTTCGAATTGACAAATATTACCGATGTAAGTTATGTAAAAGTCAAAGATACACCGGAACCGGGTCGCATGTTTAAAATGATGCTTGGATGTAATTTTTAATGTAAAGGAATATGAAGCGGATAGCAGGCATCATACTGACTTTCAGCATACAAATTGCGCTTGGGGCGCAACCGGGAGGTACTATTTCCGGTTTTGTCAGAGATGTTCTATCCGCAAAACCCTTAACGGGAGTGAATGTCTATTTACAAAATACGGCGATCGGTACGGCTACGGATGATGCCGGATTCTATTCAATCAAAAATATACCCGTCGGACAATATCAGATTTGTTTCGATATGATCGGTTACCAGCGCCCGCCTTTAAAGGTCATTAAAATCAAACCCGACGATCGTCTGGAAGTGGACATGCTTCTTAAAGTCGAAGCGATCCATTTCGATCAATCCGTCACCGTCACGGCTACCCGCGGGCATAGTTTGGTGACGGAAGTTCCGGCATCTGTCAATGTCGTCAAACTGGAAGAGATCGAGAGCAGGAATCCTCAGAATCTGGCCGAAGCGTTGCAGAACGTACAAGGCGTTTACTTCAAGGATTACGGCGGATTGGGTAATACAAAAACGATCTCCCTGCGTGGATCGTCGGCGGAGCAGGTACTTGTCATGTTGGACGGACAACGTTTGAATAATCCACAGAACGGACAAGTCGATTTCGCCTCGCTCGCCGTTGAAGGTGTTGAGCGGATCGAAGTTGTCCGCGGTGGCAGTTCCGCGCTATATGGTTCGGATGCAGTCGGCGGCGTGATCAATATAATCACCAAATCGTCCCACAATAAAGAGGCGCCGAACCGTCTTTCCGGTTCACTGAAATATACGCTGGGCAGTTTTAACTCGGCTTCTTTCGAGAACGAGATGACTTTCCGGATGCCGGTCGGAGAATTTTCCGGCTCATACAAATTTCTCGAATCAGAAGGTAATTTTCCCTACTTGGACGACTACGATAAGGAACAAACACGCCAAAACGCAGACGTCAAATCGCAGGATGTATATCTGAAATTCACCCGACCGCTCGGCGATTCTCTTTATAGTCGCCTGCTCGATCTATGATACAAATACTACTCGAGCGAACGCGGTGCGCCGGGCACGATCGATGACCAGTACAAATTCGCTACCATGTGGGATCGGGCGAACCAATACAACGTGATTTTTTCGGGAAAAGTGATCAATCTTTTCAACGACCTGCGCGTACAGATGTACCGGCATGACAGTTGGAGTCACTATCTCAACATCGAATCTTCAGCCAAGGTCAATTCACAGTTCACCGTTCAGACAAACGGCATGGAAATGCAGATGAAAACCGTCCTCATTCCGCAGGCATCACTGACGTATGGCTTCGGTCTGCGTTCGGACAAACTGCATAATTTGCAGACGGATACTCTGCATCAGCGTCAATCATGGTATGCTTTTTTAGTCAATGAGTCCACGCTTGGATTTCAATCCGGATTTTGCCGGTCGGTTGCCGTTGTGCCATCGATTCGTTTCGATCAGACGACCGACTACGGAAGCAAATTGTCTCCGAAGATTGGCACGGTTTTAAATTTCGGAGAAACATGGCAGACATCATTTAAAATCAACTTCGGCGGAAGTTATCGCGCCCCGACTTTCAACGATCTATATTGGCCTGCTGATCCGTGGACGGAAGGAAATCCGGACCTTAAACCGGAATCCGGCTTGGATTACGATGTCGGATTTCGCTGGCAACTTCCCATTCTGGGCGGTATTTATTTCGAGTCAACTTATTTCCACAACCGGATGAAAGACCTGATCATTTGGCGGGAAACGAACAGCATTTGGAGCCCCGAAAATGTCGATAAGGCATTGATTCAGGGTATTGAAAACGGTATCAACCTGAAACCGTTCGGAAAATTCCTGACCATCGCCGGTAATTACTCCTATCTCGATGCCCGTAATAAAACCAACTCACCGACGGTTTACGACAAACGACTCGTCTATCGTCCGCGTCATAACGCGAATCTGAACCTGAATTTCGCGTTTCACTTCGTGACATTAAATTATCAATATAGTTACACGGGTCTGCGTTACACGACCAGCGCCAACACGAAATTCCTTCCGTCTTATCACACCTCAGATGTGACGTTATCTCTCAGGCCAAAGACAACGATGAAAGATTTCTTAATCTCTGTTCAGATGAAAAATATTTTCGATGAAAGATATCAAGTAGTGGCAAGAATGCCGATTCCCGGAAGGGAAATGCGGCTTGCAATAAAAGTAGGATTCTAAACGATGAAAAAAAACAAATGGAGGAAAGTATGAAAAAATGGCTCGTTCTTGCAATGTGTTTCTCGATGTTCTGCCTGGCTTTTATGGCTTGCGAAGATGAACCGGAAAAAGTTAATACGCCGGATGTCGCTACTGCGGTGTATGTGATCAATTCCGGTGGCAGTAGTATTTCCGTGATTGATCTGGAAGCAGACACTGTCTACAACAATGCTGCACTTCTAGGCACCTATCCGAATCAGTTGGTTTACCGGGACGGTTTGCTCTACTGTGTTAATTCCGGATCGAATAATATCACCGCTTACGATACGGAAAACAATTTTGAAAAAGTAGCAGATATTTCCATCGGCGACGGTACTTGTCCCGAAAACATGGTTTTCGTCGATGACAACACCGCTTATGTCACCTGCTATACGACTAATAAGGTAGTGAAACTCAATATGACTACCAAAGCAGTTACAGCGGAAATTACCGTCGGTTCGGCTCCGAATCCGATCGCTTATGTCGATGGAAAGATTTATGCCGGAAATACAGCCTATAACAGTTCCACCTGGTCATATGGACAGGGAACAGTTTCGGTTATCAATCCTTCGACGAATGCCGTTACCAAGACGATCAACGTTTCGACAAATCCTTTCGACATAAAAGTTGCTCCGGACGGATTACTTAATGTTGTTTGCGTAGGTAATTACGGAGATGTTGCCGGTAAAATCGCCATCATCGATCCGAGTACGGATACTTGGACTGATACGGTTGAAATCGGCGGCGCTCCGGGACTTCTTGCAATCGACGAAACCAACAACATCGGCTATCTAAGCGTATGGGGTTCGGGTTTGATGTCCTATAACACGAGCACTAAGGCTGTGTTGCATGGACCGACCGATTACATCCTCGGCAAAGGCGGCTCGGGTGTTCTAACCGACACAGAGGGCGGCGTATTTGTATCCGTGTGGAATGATGATCAGGTTGTTCAACTTGATAAGAACGGTACCGTTCTCGCAACATACAATGTTGGTGATTGTCCAGCCGGAATGACCATGAAAGTCGAGTGAGTTTTTAATTTTTCACAGAAAGAGGGGATGAGAAAATCGTCCCCTCTTCTCTGTTCTGACGGAGATAATGTATGAATTTCGACGTGAAAGACTTGAGTTTGGCGCCACAAGGCCAGCAGAAAATCGACTGGGTTGCCAAATGGATGAAGGTTCTCAATCGGCTGGCTGACCGGTTCGACAAAGATGGAATTTTCAAAGGAAAACGAATCGCATTATGCATACATCTGGAAGCCAAGACTGCCTATTTAGCAACCGTAATCAAACGCCTCGGCGCGGAAGTCTGGATTACCAGCAGTAATTCGCTTTCGACAAAAGACGACGTCTGCGCGGCTTTAGCTAAGAATGGAATTCATGTCTTTGCCAAACATGGCGCGGATCGTTCCGAATATCAGGAATTCATCCGCAATATCGTCTCCGCCAAACCGCATACGGTCGTCGATGATGGCGGCGACATTTGCGAGTTTTTCCATTCCCATCCTGAATTCGCCACTGATTTAAAAGGTATTTGTGAAGAGACGACTTCCGGCGTCAAGCGCCTTAAAGAGCTGGCCGCCGCAAATCGCCTGCTTTATCCTGCCGTCGCCATTAACGAAGCGCGTTCGAAATATCTGTTCGATAATCGCTACGGAACCGGCCAATCGACGTGGACGGCAATTACCGCTTTGACAAACATTACGGTCTCCGGTAAAACCGTTGTTATCATCGGCTACGGCTGGGTCGGACGCGGGTTGGCGATTCGCGCCGCCGGTCTGGGCGCCAACGTAATCGTCACCGAGATCGATCCATGGAAAGGTCTTGAGGCTAAAATGGATGGCTTCCGTGTCATGCCAATCACGGATGCGACGCCGCTTGGAGATTTTTTCATCACGGCGACCGGCGAGGAGAACGTCATCCGTCCCGAACATTTACAGTTAATGAAAGACGGCACATTCCTGTCGAACGCCGGACATTTCGGCTTCGAGATCGACACCCCCGGTTTAGAGAAAATGGCCAAGAGCATCACTACCGTGCGTAACGAGATCGAAGAATACCTGTTACCTGACGGTAGACGGCTTTACCTTTTAGCGAAAGGCAATATTATCAATATCGCCGGCGGATTGGGTCATCCAGTAGAAATTCTCGACCTCTCTTTTGCTCTGCAGCTCTCCTGTCTGCATTATGTTCTGGGAACAACCCTGACGCCCGGCTTTTACTACGTCCCGACCGAAATCGACGAAATGGTCGTTCGGGAACGATTAAATATCGACGATGTCGCAATCGATGTTGATATGCGACCCGTCAAATAATTATCGAGGAGCGACAATGTTAAACGTTATCACCGGCTTTTTAGGCATTCTCATGCTGATGCTTTTTGCGTGGCTTTTTTCCAACAACAGGCGTGTCATTAACTGGCGCGTGATCGGTTGGGGCGTCAGTCTGCAAATTCTATTCGCGCTGTTCATTTTTGTCGTTCCCGCCGGAACTAAAATTTTTCTGGTTATTAATGACATCGTTCTGAAAGTATTAGACTGCGCCATGGCCGGTACAAAATTCGTTTTCGGGCGGCTGGCACTCGGCCCGGGAATAACCGATGAATCCGGACAAACTTCACTGGGATTCATTATGGCATTTCAGGCCTTTCCGTCAATCGTTTTCTTTGCGGCGCTTGTCGGCGTCCTCTACTATTTCGGTGTTATGCAATTCGTCATCAAGTTATTCGCTTATGTATTCACAAAATTAATGCGCATCAGCGGAGCCGAATCGCTTTGCGCCGCATCGGAGATTTTCGTCGGGATCGAGTCCGCTGTCGCAATCAGGCCATTGATCAAGAAAATGACCCGCTCGGAACTCTGTACAATTCTGACGGCGGGAATGGCCACCGTTTCGTCGAGCATGTTTGCAGTCTATATCATGCTATTAAAAGATAAATTTCCAACCATCGCCGGCCATTTGGTTTCCGCTTCGATTCTTTCGGCGCCGGCAGCGATCATCATGTCAAAGATCCTCTGCCCGGAAACCGGCCAGCCGGAGACGCTCGGCACGACGATCAAACCGTTCTATGAAAAAGAAAACAATCCTTTTGAAGCCATTATAAACGGCGCCAACGTTGGCGTCAAATTAGTCGTCGGCATTGTCGCGCTTCTGCTCGCGTTTCTGGGTATCGTCGCGCTGATTGACCAAATTCTGCTTTTCTTCGGTCATCCGGTCAACAATCTTTTCGGTATGAACGTCGATTGGACATTAAAAGGTTTGGTCGGTTATCTGACTTACCCGTTTACGTTGATTATGGGCGTTCCGATTTCTGAGGCGTTGCCGATTGCGAAGATCATCGGCTCGCGCACGATCGTGACGGAAGTGACCGCTTTTCAAAGTTTTTCCACTCTGCTAAATTCCGGCGCGGTCGTTTCACCAAGAACCATCATCATTACGACTTACGCACTGACCGGTTTTGCGCACGTCGCTTCACTCGCGATTTTCGTCGGCGGAGTCGGCGCACTCGCACCGGAACGCTTGAAAGACCTGTCGCAACTCGGATTGCGCGCTTTACTCGCGGCAACGCTGGCTTGTTTTATGACAGCCACGATTGCCGGAATTTTCTGCCAGGGCGGTTCAATTCTTTTCGGGTAAAAATGAATCCTCTGGAAATTATCCGCTCCATGCCGAAAGTCGAGTTGCACCTGCATCTGGAAGGCGCTTTCACACTGGAATCATTATATCGCCTGATCAATAAATACGGCGGCGACCCGGATGTGAAGAACCTCGAAGATCTGAAACGCAAATTTATTTTCACCGACTTTCACCATTTCATCGAAACATGGTACTGGAAAAGCAAGTATTACCGCGAAGCGGCTGACATCGAAGATATGGCCTATTCGACGATTCTCGACCTGTCGCAGAAGAACATTATCTATGCTGAAGTCTTTTTTTCGCCATGGGATTTCGTCAAACCGGAAATGCCGTTTAAATCGGTGACCGAAGCCGTAATTAGCGGCGTCCGGCGGGCAGAATCGGAATGTCCGATCAGGATCGGCCTGATCGCCGATCTTATTCGCGATCAGGGATATCAGACCGTCGATAAACGACTTGATGAGATTACGCCTTACCGCAATGAAGTCATCGGCGTCGGTCTCGGCGGCAGTGAAAAGGAATTCCCGGCGGAATGGTTCACGGAAGTATTTCACGAAGCCAAACGCCGCGGTTTTCACGTCGTGGCACATGCCGGAGAGGTCGCTGGCGCGGATTCGATCTGGTCGGCGCTGAAGAATTTACAGGCGGAACGCATCGGTCACGGAGTGCGGGCAACGGAAGATCCGGCGCTGATCGATTACCTGAAATCGAAGCAAATCCCTCTCGAAGTTTGCGTCAATAGTAACCTGAAACTCAAAATATTTTCCACACCGGCGGATCATCCGGTGCGCCGGTTTTTCGACGAAGGTTTGCTGGTAACAATCAATTCCGACGATCCGACGATGTTCGGTATGGATCTGAACGACGAATTCATTCTGCTTTTCAACGAATATAAATTCACTTTGCCGGAAATCCGGCAACTGACGTCAAATGCGATCCGCGCAAGCTTTGCCAACGACCGGTACAAGGCGCATCTGACACAAGCGCATGAAAAATACTGGAAACAAATCACTTTGTTAAATGGGAGGATTTAAATATGAGTTCAACCATCATGGCGGCAATTCTGGCCGCTTTATCAGGTTTGAGTTTAGCTGTCATCGGCGTGACCTTTCGCTGGGGGCAGTCGAAAAACGTAGTGCCTCTGCACATTTCGACAGCTATTGGAACTTTCGGCGCGATCTTCTTCGCTTTTAAAGCCGATTTCAGCACGATCGGCCAACTCCCTGCTTTCATTTACATCATCGCCATTGCCAATGGAATCGGTCAGATCGTAACGATGGTTTTGACAAAAGTCAGCCTGCGCAAAGGTCCGCTTTCGCCGGTCTGGTGCGCGATGAATTTGACTTTCCTGCTGGTAACTGTCTATTCCGCGATCGTTTTTTCGGAAAGTATCAGCTTGATGCAATATCTCGCGTTGGCATCCGGTATCATCAGCGTGATTTTCGCGTCGAGCATCGGTGTGGAAAAAACACAGGATCAGGTCAAATCCAGTCTGAAAGATAAATTGATCTACGGGATCATGCTGATCTTCATTCTGCTCGGCAACGCCATCATTTTTGTCGCCATTAAAGAACTCGGCACGCGGATGATTCCCGGACAGAATACGACATATCTCGGATCTCAAACTGCGAATATTTATTTTATCTTTTACGTAGTTCTGGCAATATCGAACGGATCAGTAGCGGCTTTCCAGAAAACAAAACCGACCAGTATTAAATATC
>JAQUKI010000113.1 GCA_028719225.1 Fidelibacterota bacterium
CACCACATATTCCAAAACACGATAGACTTCGTTGTCTTTGCGCTCGACCATCATCTTCGCGGATTTCGGTGTTTTCGCGAGACGGCGACGTATCAGCTGGTGAATAATATGCGGTTTGAACAGTTCGATTGCCATTTCTTTCGGCAGTCCGCACTGATTCAACTTCAGTGTCGGACCGACAACGATCACCGAACGACCGCTATAATCGACACGTTTACCGAGCAGATTCTGTCTGAAGCGTCCTTCTTTGCCTTTCAGCATGTCGCTGAGGCTCTTGAGCGGACGACGCGTGCCGCTTCGGACTTCCGTGCGTCTGCGGCTGTTATCGAACAGCGAATCGACGGCTTCCTGCAACATCCTCTTTTCATTCCGGAGAATGACGTCAGGCGCTTTGATCTCGATTAGCTGTTTCAAACGATTGTTGCGAATGATGACACGCCGGTAAAGGTCGTTCAAATCACTCGCGGCGAATCTACCACCTTCCAATGGCACCAACGGTCTTAAATCCGGCGGAATGACCGGCAGGACGGTGATAATCATCCATTCCGGTTTATTAACAGGTTTCGCTTCGCTGGGCAGGAATGCCTGAACGACTTTGAGACGTTTCAGGATTTCAGCCTTCTGCGTCGCCGACTTCTTGGATTTCAGATCCGCTTTCAGATCGCGGATCAGGACTTCGATATCGACTTTCTGCAGAAGTTCGCGAATCGCTTCGCCGCCGGTTTTTGCGATGAAGTAACCCTGCGCCTCATCTTCGTCGAAAAGTTCGGCTTTCGGTCCGAATTGCATCGTATTCTCGAAAAATTCCTCTTCTGAGATGACCGACTTATACGGCAGTTTTGACTGACCCTGATTGAGAACGACATACTTTTCGTAATAGACGATCTCTTCGAGGTTTTTTGTCGGAATGTTCAGCAGGTAGTACAGTTTGCTGGGGATCGAGCGAAGAAACCAGATATGAACGACAGGAACGGCTAATGTGATGTGTCCCATGCGTTCGCGTCTGACCTTTTTCCGGGCGACTTCAACGCCGCATCGGTCGCAGATGATTCCTTTATAGCGGATGCGTTTGTACTTTCCGCAATGACATTCCCAGTCTTTGACCGGGCCGAAAATCTTCTCGCAGAACAACCCGTCTTTTTCCGGCTTATAGGAGCGGTAGTTGATGGTTTCCGGTTTGAGAACCTCGCCATGCGAACGGGTTAAAATATTTTCAGGAGAAGAGACGTGTATTGTGATCTTTTCAAACTCTGTACGATGACTAAAAGGTTTTGAAAAATTCATATTGACCTTTATTCCTCCAGTCCCGGAATTCGGGGCTAACTAATGTCCATTTCTATACAAAGACCTTGTAATTCCTTGAGGAGAACGTTGAAAGATTCCGGCACGCCGAAATCGGAGAAGTTCTCGCCTTTTACAATTGCATTGTACACTTTCGCGCGGCCATCGACGTCGTCGGACTTCACGGTCAGGATTTCCTGAAGCGTATAAGCGGCGCCATATGCTTCCAGCGCCCATACTTCCATTTCTCCGAATCGTTGTCCGCCGAATTGTGCTTTTCCGCCGAGCGGCTGTTGCGTGACCAAAGAGTAAGGACCGGTAGACCGGGCATGCATCTTGTCTTCGACTAAATGTGACAATTTCATCATATAGATGCATCCGACCGTTACGGGATTATCGAACGGTTCGCCGGTTCGGCCATCGTATAACGAGACTTTTCCGGTTGGCGGTAAACCGGCGGAACGAAGTTCTTCCGTGACTTCCTTTTCGGTCGCGCCGTTGAACACCGGCGTTTCATAATAGACGCCGAGTTCTTTGCCTGCCCATCCAAGCATCGTTTCATATAACTGTCCAAGATTCATACGCGAGGGAACACCCAGCGGATTCAGAACGATGTCTACAGGAGTGCCATCTTCAAGGAACGGCATGTCTTCCTGCGGCACGATAATGGAAACAACACCCTTGTTTCCGTGACGTCCTGCCATTTTATCGCCGACCTGAACCTTGCGCTTGTTCGCAACATAAACTTTAGCGAGTTGAAGAACGCCGGGCTGAAGATCGTCACCGACTTTGATCTTATAGATGCTCTGTTCCAAATCTTCGTCGATCTTTTGGGACAGCAGGATAAAATCCTTGATGACTGTTTCGATCTTGATGTTGGTTTCAGGATCGGTCGTCCACGATTCCTCGATGCTCAGTGTGTCGAATTTCAGTTCGGCAATTTTTTCTTCTGTCAGAATGGTTCCCGCTTTAAGAACAGCCTTGTTTTTGGTCATATCTTTCATGACGGCAACGGTCTTGTCTTTCAGAAATCTTGCTAAAAGCGCATCGCGTCGCTCTCTTAACGAGCGGTGCTTCTGGATGCTGAGACCCATTTCTTCATCGATGCGGCGTTTTTCCTCGAGTTTGCTTGTTTTGTTCTTTCTCTGGAAAAGTTTCGTCTCAACGGCGACGCCCTTGATGCCGGGGTCTGCGCGTTTGGACGCATCTTTAACGTCGCTGGCTTTCTCGCCGAAAATAGCCCGTAGCAATTTTTCTTCGGGTGTCGGATCTGTCTCGCCTTTCGGTGTGACTTTACCGATTAAAATATCGCCGGTTTCGACTTCGGCGCCGACACGAATGATACCGTTCACGTCTAAATTTCGCGTCGTGTCTTCACTGACATTCGGGATTTCACGTGTCAATTCTTCATTGCCGCGTTTGGTGTCCCGAACTTCGAGTTCGAATTCCTTGATATGAACCGATGTGAAAACGTCATCGCGTACAACACGTTCGTTGAGGATGATCGCGTCTTCAAAATTATATCCGCGCCACGGCATGAATGCCACCATGACGTTTCTTCCCAGCGCTAATTCGCCGCGATCTGTCGAACAACCGTCGGCAATCGGATCACCCGTCTTGACGACGTCACCCTTATGAACCAGCGGCCGCTGATTGATCGCGGTATCCTGGTTGGTGCGTAAAAATTTGGCCAGATCGACACGGATTTTGCCCTGATTTTCGTCTAACAGAACTTCTTTCTCTGTGTCGGTACGAATGACAATATATTCCGAACAAACTTCGTCGATAACGCCGTCTGCGGGCGAAAGAACGGTCGAGCGGGAATCTCTCGCGACCGCTTTTTCCAATCCTGTACCAACAATCGGTATTTCCGGTTTTAATAGCGGAACGGATTGTCTCTGCATATTGGAACCCATCAGAGCACGGTTGGCATCGTCATGTTCCAGGAATGGAATCAATGCGGCGGAAACCGAAACGATCTGATCCGGCGAAAAATCCATATAACGGATTTGCGATGGCGGAGCGATCGGAAATTCACCTCTGATTCTTGCGCGAACGCGCGGCGTGGTGAAATGACCGGCTTCATCGATAGCGGCGTTTGCCTGCGCGATGAGTTCGCGGTCTTCATCATCCGCCGACAAAAAATCCACTTTGTCGGTAACGGTTGGAACGCCGTCAATTGTATCGACGCGCCGATACGGCGTTTCGATAAATCCTAATTTATTGACATAAGCATAAGTCGAGAGAGAAGCGATCAATCCGATGTTCGGGCCTTCCGGTGTCTCGATCGGGCACAGGCGTCCGTAGTGCGTGTAATGTACATCTCGGACTTCGAATCCCGCCCTGTCGCGCGTCAGACCGCCAGGTCCTAAAGAAGAGACACGCCGTTTGTGTGTGATCTCCGCCAGCGGATTCGTCTGATCCATGAACTGAGACAACTGGCTGGTACCGTAAAACGAATTGATGACCGACGTAATGATGCGCGAATTGATCAAATCCTGGGGCGTCAGATTCTCCGACTCCCGCAGATTCATGCGCTCTTTGATCGTGCGCGACATCCGTGTGAAAGCGAGATTGAACTGATTTGTCAGTTGTTCGCCTACAGTTCTTACGCGCCGATTTCCCAGATGATCGATATCGTCCGGGCCGATCAGTCCTTTTTTCATCTGAACGATGCGCTTCATCAATTCAACGATGTCTTCCTTCGTCAGAACAGTCAGTTCCAACGGCACTTTCAGATTGAATTTTTTATTGATCCGGTAGCGACCGACCTGTCCGAGATCGTATTTCTTCGGACTGAAGAAAAGTCGTTCGACGAATTTTTTAGCCGTATCCAGATTCGGCGGTTCGCCGGTACGGAGGCTTCTGTATAGGAAATAGAGCGCAGATTCTTCGTCCGACGTCGATGTATCTTTGCGGAAGGTGTTCAGGAAAATATTACGTTCGACTTCATCCTCCGTCGTAAAAACGAGGAGCGAATTGATCTTACGCTTTTTGAGTTCCTGAAGCAATTCCTTGTCGACAACGAGTTGTTCTTTGAGCTCATGCAGAACTTCGCCAGTTTCCGGATCGATAATATTTTCGGCAACGATTTTCCCCATCGCTTCTTTGGCGGAGCCGGGAAATGTGTACCGCGCGCCGATACCAAAAAGATTTAAAATGCTTTCATTGCTCGGCCAGCCGAATGCTCTCAGTAATATAGTGGCGGGGAATTTGCGTCTCCGATCCACGACGGCACTGAGGACATCACGTGTATCGATGATAAAATCAACCCATGAACCCCGAAACGGAATTACACGCGCTGTGTACATTTTCATTCCGTTGGTATGTTCGCTTTCGTCGAAGAAAACACCCGGCGAACGCTGGAGCTGACTGACGATGACCCGTTCGGCGCCGTTGATGATAAAGGTGCCTTTATCGGTCATGTACGGGATATTTCCGAAGAAAATATCCTGTTCGATACCCGCGGAATAATCTCCCTTATTGGCGCCCTCTTCACTAATGTGAAGCACCAGGCGGACCTTTAACGGAACGGCATAGCTGACGCCGCGCTCGAGACATTCCTTGATAGTGTAGCGCGGTTCGCCGACCGTGTAATATTTATATTCCAGAAGATAATTGCCATGTGTGTCTTCTACTGGAAAAATATTGCGGAAAGCCGATTCGAGCCCTTTGTTCTCCCGTTTATCAGGTAAAACGTTCTTCTGTAGGAATTCTTCAAACGACTTAGTCTGAACTTCCAGCAAATTCGGCATTGCCTTAACGGAAGAAACCTTTGCGAATGTTCTTCGCGCAATGGTTTTAGGGGGAGTATTACTCAAAAGTATCCCTCCTTTTCACGTTTTTGCAGATTCCCTGAAATCAGGGAATCATTGAATTGTTGAAAAAGCGCTGTCATGCACGTTGTAAGCGAGAATTGAATAGCAGGAGGCTATTTAATTTCGACTTTAGCCCCGGCTTCTTCTAATTGCTTCTTCAGGCTTTCTGCTTCTTCCTTCGATATGCCTTCTTTAACAGTGCTCGGTGCTCCGTCAACCAAATCTTTCGCTTCTTTCAATCCAAGATTTGTAACGGCTCTGACGACCTTGATGACATTGATTTTCTGAGCGCCGATTTCTTTCAGCACGACGTCAAATTCTGTCTGTTCTTCAGCTTTGGGCGCTTCTGCGGCTTCGGCGGCTACTGCCACGGCGGCAACCGGTGCGGCGGCTTTAACATCAAATTTCTTTTCGATCTCTTTGATGAGTTCGGAGATCTCCAGCATATTTGCTTTTTCTAAATATTCGAGAACGTCTGCTCTTGTTATGTCTGCCATTTCTAACATACCTCCTTGTTATAAACTATTCTGTTTTTGTTGTGTTAAGTGATTTGAGCGTTCCAACCAACTGTCCCATCGTGGCATTTAAAACGCCGACGAGATTGCTCATGGGAATCGCAAGTGTGCCAACCAAACTGGCAATCAAGTCTTTCTTCGACGGCAGGTTGATGATGGTTTCGATGCTTTCGGCACCATACGCCTCTCCCTCGAATATGCAACCGGTGATGCTCAGTTTTTCCAATTTATTCTTTTTGATAAACGCAGTGATTATTTTTCCCGGAGCGGCGGGATCTCCGTACGAAAAGGCCATTCCTGTCTGCCCTTCGAGTAAACGGTCGATGGCGGGTTTACCCGTCTCCTTGGCGGCAATCTTGGCAAGCGTCTTCTTGGCGATCTTGTAATCGATATTGGCCGCGTATAGTTCTTTACGTAAGGTGTTCATTTGCTGAACGGTCATTCCTTTATAATTGGTAAAGAAAATACCCTTGGCTCGGGAAAATTTATCCGTTACATCTTTGACGATTTCGGTTTTTTTCAGATTCGGCATGATTTCTCCTATTCCTTTATATAACCGTTGATTTATCGACGCGGATTCCGGGACCCATCGTCGTGGTGAGGGTCATTTTCTGGAAATAGATGCCTTTGGCCGAGGTCGGGCGTAAACGCATAAGCGTGCTCATTAGCGCCTTAATATTCTCTTCCAGACTGTCTTGCGGGAAACTTCGTTTGCCGACCGGCGAATGAATTAGCCCATTCTTATCGACGCGGACTTCCACGCGCCCGGCCTTGACTTCCTTGACCGCAGCGGCGACATCGTTGGTAACCGTTCCGCTCTTGGGATTCGGCATCAGGCCTTTCGGGCCGAGAATTTTACCAAGTTTTCCAACCTGCGCCATGACGTCCGGCGAGGAAATGATCACATCCACGTCTGTCCAGCCGCCTTGAATTTTTTCGACGTATTCTTCAAGCCCGGCAAAGTCGGCACCGGCTTGTATGGCCTCATCGACTTTCGATTTTGTCAAAACGAGAACCCGAATTTTCTTGCCCGTTCCGAATGGATAAAGGACGGTTCCACGAATATTTTGATCGGCATGTCTGGGATCGACGCCCAGGTTGATATGAGCTTCAACCGTCTCGTCGAATTTTGCGCCTTGTATATCCTTCAGGATGGAAACCGCTTCTTTAAGAGAATATTCCTTTCTCCGATCGATTTTTGAATAGTTTGTTTCTACCCGTTTTGAGATTTTCATAAAACTGAATCCTCTATTCTTTTACCGTAATGCCCATACTTTGGGCGGTTCCTTTGATCATGGCCGTCGCTTGTTCGACGGTATGCGCGTTCAAGTCAGCCATTTTCATCTTGGCAATTTCTCTGACCTGATCGATCGTGATTATCGCTACTTTCGTCTTGTTCGGTTCGCCGGAGCCTTTTTCCAGTTTCGCAGCCTTAAGCAGAAGCACGGATGCCGGAGGCGTCTTCGTAATAAATGTAAACGATCTATCGGAAAAGATCGTGATAACGACTGGAATTAAATAACCGATCTTGTCCTGTGTACGCGCATTGAATGCCTTGCAAAATTCCACGATATTTACGCCATGTTGTCCTAAAGCCGGACCGACCGGCGGGGACGGATTGGCTTTCCCGGCCTCAATATGTAATTTTACAGATGCTAAAACTTTTTTTGCCATTGTTCACCTATTTTTCCAATTCAACTTGTAAAAAATCTAACTCAACTGGAGTCGGACGACCAAAAATGCTGACCATGACTTTCAGTTTTTTCTTATCTTCATTGATCTCCTGAACGATTCCCCTGAAATCGATAAATGGGCCATCGACAACTTTGACCGGATCGCCTAATTTGAACGGAACGGCCAAAACTTCCCGACCGTCCTTTTTCTCGACTTCGCCCAGAACCCGTTTAACCTCTTCCGGTTTCAGCGGAATTGGTTTTCCCAGCGCGCCGACGAAACTCATGACACCGGGAACGTTTTCAACAAGGTACTGAGATTCTTTGGTTATCTCCATCTTCACCAACACATAACCGGGAAAAAATACTTTATTACGCACGCGTTTCTTCCCCTCGCGCATCTCCATAATATTTTCCGACGGAACGAGAACATCTTCGATATATTTCTGCATACCCGCATGTTCAGCCTCATGCATGATAGCCTCTCGGATCTTTTTTTCCTTACCGGAAAATATCTTTAATACATACCATTCCATAGCGGCACTACAATATGAGGTTGACGATTTTCGATAACAACAGATCGGCGACAAACAGAAACACCGACAAAATGAGCGAAAGCGCCAAGACGATGACCGTTGAACCTTTCAATTCGTCCCAAGACGGCCATGAAACTTTCTTCATCTCGAAGACGACTCCGTCCACGAATTCCTTGATCTTTTTAAACATACTCAATTCCCCTTTGTGAGGTGACATAAGCGATTCTGTCCAAAATACGATTGCAGGTGAGGCAGGAATTGAACCCGCAACCCCCGGTTTTGGAGACCGGTGCTCTGCCAATTGAGCTACTCACCTTCATTGCCATCTATCTGGTTTCCTTATGGATCGTATGTTTCTTGCACCAACGACAATATTTCTTGTGTTCGACACGGTTCGGTTGCAGTTTCTTATTCTTATCGGTTGAATAGTTCCGCCGCTTACAAACTGTGCATTCAAGGGTGATAATATCACGCATCTTCGTTACCTTTGTCTATTCCAATATTTCGGTTACGACGCCGGCGCCGACTGTCCGTCCGCCTTCTCGTATCGCAAATCGCAACTCTTTTTCCATCGCGATCTCTGTGATCAAATCTACCGTCACGTTCACATTGTCGCCCG
>JAQUKI010000114.1 GCA_028719225.1 Fidelibacterota bacterium
ATCAAACGCCTCGATCGTATTTTTCAGATTCACCGCATTGATGAGCAGTTCCGGCTTAAATGTCTTGATTTCTGATAATTCCAGAAACCGTGTGACATTGATAAAATATTTCAATTTTTTCGGATCCGTGTCAAAAACCGCTACATGATGATCATGACAGAATTCCTCGACTAACCAAGCGCCCATACGACCTGCGCCCAAAATGACAATTCTCATGAAATATTCCTTTCGTTATAGCAACCGATCAGCCGCAGACTTCCGGTCATTTCCGCTACTTTTTTCAGTGTCGCATCCACTTTATCGTCATGTTCTGAACCGACGAAATCCAGAAAGAACGAATACTCTCCCAATTGTCCGGGGATGGATTCAATTCTCGTCAGGTTGATCCCTGCATGGGCGAAAATCTCCAAAACATTAAACAGCGTTCCCGCTTTATGCTCAGTCGAAAAAATGATGCTGCACTTTTCACCGTCTCCGTCAAATTTCTCGCGAGAAAGAATGAGAAAACGCGTCCGGTTCGTGCTGAGATCTTCTACATCTTCCTTGATGATCTCGAGATTATACAGTTCCGCTGCAAGTTTACTGGCGATGACCGCATAGCCTTTCAGATTTTTTTCGGCTAACATACGAGCCGCGCCAGCAGTGTCGTAATAAGAAATCGGTTCGAGTTTATTGCGCGACAGAAAATGCTTGCACTGCAAAAGCGCCTGCGAATGTGAATAGACACTCCGGATTTCCCGGTGATCGGCTCCCGGCACTATCATCAGGCAATGTGAAACCGGCATTTCGATCGCGCCGACTACGAATAGATCGGTTTGAAGAAGAAGGTCGTTGACCGGACCGACGACACCGCCGAGCGTATTTTCAACCGGAACGATCCCAAAATCGTACCAGCCGGACGCCACTCCGTCGAACACATCGGTAAATTCCTTACAAGGAATGCTGACATATTTTTCATTCCAATAATGAGCAGCCAATTCGCTATACGCGCCGTGCTCGCCCTGAAATCCAATTAGTTTATGCTCGATTTTCTGTAAACGTTTACTCTCGCCGATGATTTCGGAAAAGAGTTGTTTCAGCAATTCGACTTGAAAGAGATGCTTCGTACGGTTGGAAATTTTATCGAATATTTCCTTTTCGCGCTGCAGGTCTTCGATTTCTGTTTTGAATCGCTTGGCGAGAATCGCCAACTCCATCCGATCATTCAGATTCTGGATGATTTTCCCATCGAGTATATCGATTTGTTTCCTGATTTCCTTTAAGTCCATTTTTACTCCGTCCGTCTTGCTATTTTCTGTTCTAACAAAAAGAGATCGGCTAAAACGATCGCTGCCACAGCCTCAACAATCACCGGCGCTCTGAGTGCAATACAAGCATCATGTCGTCCTAAAATCGATAATTCCGTCGGTTCACCGGTGGCAAAATTCAACGTATGCTGGGATTTTGAAATGCTCGATGTCGGCTTGACTGCTACGCGAAAAATTATGTCATTTCCGTTCGTGATGCCGCCGTTGATTCCGCCCGCGTTGTTAGTCGATGTTGTTCCGTTTTTGTCAATAAAAAGATCGTTGTGTGCCGAACCGCGCAACTTGGCGGCTTGAAATCCCGATCCGAATTCAATCGATTTAATTCCGGGAATTGAAAAGATTAAATGTGAGATAAGTGATTCCACCGAATCAAAAAACGGTTCACCCAATCCGACGGGAACACCTTGAATCCGGCACTCGATCAATCCGCCGACGGAATCACCTTCCGCCTGCGCTTTTTCGATAATTTTCTCAAAATCCGCTTCGCCGCCGATTTCCAGTATTTTTGCATTAATCATCGTCGGTTCGATCAGTTTCTTCGCGATGGCGCCTGCGGCTACCAACCCTAAAGTCAGCCGTCCGGAGAAATGTCCGCCGCCGCGAATATCATTAAATCCACTGAATTTTCGATCTGCCACAAAGTCGGCATGTCCGGGTCGTGGAATATCACGGACCGCCTGATAACTTTCCGAACGAATATCCTGATTCTTGAATACAATGGAAATCGGACTGCCGGTTGTGCATTCGTTCAGAATACCGCTGAGTATTTCAGGAAGATCGGATTCAGTGCGTGCCGTCGTCCCGATTTTACCGCTTTTCCGGCGGCTGATTTCAGACATTAAATCCGATTCCGTGATTCGCAGACCGGCCGGACAACCGTCGATAATCACGCCGACTCCCGCACCATGCGATTCTCCGAAAATCTGAATTTTGAAAAGCCGACCAAAATTATTCATCAACCTGTCCTCCGATGGATTTTAAATCTTCAAAAAAAACGGGATAAGATTTGGCGATACATTCCGCTCCCTCGATCGTCACCGCAGATTCCGCTGTCAAACCGGCAACCGCTGCCGACATTGCGATTCGGTGATCGCCGTGCGAAAAAACGCGACCGCCAGCGATTTTTCCACCGGTAATGATCATTTCGTCATTCCGGATGACTATAGAAATCCCGAGTTCAGCAAAAACATCCCGAAGTGTTTCTGCACGATTGCTCTCTTTATAAATCAACCGGCTCACACCACGAACAATCGAACGCCCGTCGCAATTCGCCGCCAGCGCAACCAGCGGTGGGAAAAGATCGGGACAGTCGGTTGCGTCGAACTCAAACGCCGTCAGCCGATTTTTTCCAACCGTCACGGAATTTTCATCCATATGGACATCTGCACCAACCGAACGCAGAACATCGATAATTGCACTGTCCGGTTGCTTGGAAACGCTGGAAATGCCATCGACCTTTACCGAACCGGTAATCGCGCCCGCAACTAACAAAAACGCAGCACCGCTCCAATCGCCTTCAATGGAATAATCACATGCCCGATAACGCTGATTTCCGGGAATGAAATATCGATCTTCCCGACGATTGATGGTTATTTGAAAAGCATGAAGAACGTTCAACGTCAAATCGATATAGGCTTTGCTTTTCAGATTAGTCATATGGATTTCGGAATCGTTCGGCGCTAATGGAAGCGCCATCAATAAACCGGTCAAAAATTGTGAACTGAGCGAACCATCGACTTCTGTTTTTCCACCGATAAGTGGCCCGCGAATCCGTATTGGTAAGAAACCATTTTCCGTAGAGCAGAACGTACCCAAATCCGCAAGCGGTAATTCCATATTCGTTACCGGACGTTTCCTAAGCGAACCTTCACCAGTCAATGTCAACTCGCTGGAAAATAAAGCACAAATCGGTGTGAACATCCGAAGACAGAGTCCCGATTCGCCGCAATTCAACGTTCTTTTAATCGGAGAAATTCCGCCGTGAATCGCCAGACATTCAGTTGACTGGGTAACTTTCGCGCCCAGTCCGCGAATAACAGACAACGCCGCCAGTGAATCTGCGCAAAAAGTCAAATTGCGCAAAGTCGTCTCGCCGTCAGTCAATAAAGCCGCGGCGATGGCTCTCTGCATCAGACTTTTCGATGCAGGCGCGTGCAAATTTCCGTTAATGACTGAACGTCGAACTGACTTCTTCATAAATTATTTCAGCGGTTCTTTGGAACGAACGATGATCGTTGATCACGACGAGATCGGCGCACCCGGCGTACCATTCTTTTCGCATTTGAAATATTTTTTCCGCTTCCGTTTCCACATCCGAAACATTCAAGGATAAAAGTGGACGGCTTGTCAAATCGATCCTCGATAATGCGGTTTTGACCGGCGTATAAATCCAAACCGTCAGGCAATTATCGGCAAGTTGGCGGCGATTTTCCTCATCGAGAACAACACCGCCGCCGCACGAAATGACTGCGTGCTTTTTCCGGACGACCGATTGAATCGTCTCTTGTTCAATTTTCCGGAAAGCCGGTTCACCGAGTTCCGAGAAAATCTGCGGAACGGATTTGCCGGTTTTCAACACAATTTCTTCATCCGTGTCGATATATTCCCAATCGAGCAATTTTGCCAGAGCCATTCCAACCGAGCTTTTACCGGCGCCCATAAATCCGACAAGCGCAATATTTCTTATCGAATTTTTCGATTCAACGATTTTTGGAATTTCAACTTTTCGTTGTGACCCGGTAAAATAACGATAAGCCGGGATCGCTTGATGCATCAGCCATGTTTCGCCGCCGATGAAAGTTGCGCCGCATCTTCTGGCTTTGTCTTTTAAAATTTCCGAATGATAGTTCGCATCGAATAAAACTTGATCCGGAGTCAACCATTCGTCGGCAATTACATCGACTCCGGAAGGAAGCGTCGAGACAATGATCTTCGCTTTTTTCACCAAGTCCGAAAGATTCTCCAGCGGCACAAATTCGCAGCCGAAAGCTTTAGCGATTTTTTCCGCTTTCTCGACAGAACGGTTTACAAGTGTCACTTTTGCGCCGGATTTCAACAATCCAAATGTCGCGGCGCGTCCTGCTCCGCCTGCTCCGATCACGATGACTTGAATTCCCGCTAATTCCACTCCATTAGATTGCATTGCGCCAGTCACACCGTCGATGTCTGTATTGTAACCGAATAATTTCCCGTCTTTCCGAACAACTGTATTCACTGCGTCCATTTTCCGCGCCTGTTCGGAAACTTCGTTTAAAAATCGTATTACACTTTTTTTGAACGGCGCGGTAATATTGTAACCGGAAATCCCCAGTTCGTTCATAACCGAAATCGCTTCCGATACTTCTCTAACTGCTAATCGCGTGTAAATCGATTCGTCGTTTTCCGATCGAAATAATTGCCGGTAAATTTGCGGACTGCGGCTGTGTAAAACCGGATATCCGACGATTGCGAAAATCTGTTTTTCAAACACCGGCGATTTTCTCCATGATCGCGAGCATCTGCTTTTTATCGAATTGCCCTTCGGCGGTCTCTTTTCCGGCTGCTTTGGCGACATAAACGAACGGAGCGCCAAGAAACGGAGCCGCGATCCGTGTAAATGCCCCAAGCGATCCCATCGAAAAGGCAATGATCGGCTTTGTTTTTTCGTATAAAGATAAAATTCTCGCACAATCGGATTTGTCCTGAGCATGACAGACGATCTTCGCAATATCAGCGCCCGACGAAAAACACCAGTTAACGATCTGATCCAGTTCGGCGGAACTTGGCGTTTTTTCAAAATGATGATAAGAAATGATGACCCGCGTTCCCTTTTCTCTCGCCGCGCGAACGACTTCACTAACAAAATCTTCCGGCGAATCGACCTCGACATCGACGAATGCGACTCCCGAACGAATCGCCTCAAGTAAAAACGCCTTCCGCTGTTCGTCATTATAAAATCCGAACCGACATGTGGCGATGAATTTGCATCGAACGGAAAATATCCGGCGGATGTCGCCAAATTGAAGATTTTCGATAGCGTCGAGACGAATTTCGGCAAATTCTTCGTTTTTCAAACTTTTGATAACAAGGTCGGTCGTCGGTTCGGCAATGCTAACACAGATCATCGAGAAACTCCTTCAACTCACTCAAACTAATTAGTTCGGTCCGAGCATCGCCGATGTCGTGTAAAAAGACAAAATGCAGGTTTTCATTTTCGCGTTTTTTATCTTTTCGCATTGCCTGCACGATGGCTTCCTTCTGAAATAAAATCCTGGTCGGCAAATTGATTTTTGTCAGAAGATTCTTTAAACGCGCGCTGCTTTCCGGTGTTAAAATGTTCCGCTTCACCGAGAAATCTACGGATAGACACATTCCAATACTGACAGATTCGCCATGCGTCAGCCCAGATACTTTTTCAATTGCGTGACCGAACGAATGTCCGAAGTTGAGCAGACGGCGCTGACCGGATTCTTTCTCATCTTGAGAAACGATTTCAGTCTTGATCCGGACGCATTCGGCGATGATTTTTTCCATCACTTTAAGATCAAGCGACACAGCTTTTTCGATGTTATCTTCTAAAAAGGCAAACAAACTAGCGTCACGTACCGCTGCCGTTTTGACGATTTCGGCAAAACCGCTCCTCACTTCCTCTGTCGGTAAAGTTCGTAACATCTCCAAATCGCAAATGACGAATCGCGGCTGACGAATCGTTCCGATGAGATTTTTATAACCGGAATAATTGACGCCGTTCTTACCGCCGATTGCCGCGTCAACCTGCGCCAAAACCGTCGATGCAACGAACCCGTAATCAATCCCCCGCAGAAAGGTTGAGCCGATAAAACCGGTCACATCAGTCACGATTCCACCGCCGATTCCCAGAAGAAAAGTCGAACGATCCGCTTCCAGATCGATCAGCTTCCGATAAACATCATTGACCGTTTCTAAATTTTTATTTGTTTCACCTGATTCAATTTCAATAACCGGAAGATCCGGAAATTGCCCTCGATATAGCGAAGCGACATGGCGATCGGTTAAAATGATCGCTCGTTTTTCTGGCAGATAATCCCTGATATTTTTCAGCGATTCTGCAATCAGGATTTCGAAGGAGCCGTTCGTCGTTTTAAGTGTCAGATGTTTCATTTTTTCAAGTTAAAGTTCAGCCAAACAACTTCGCACTTTTTCCACCTTCGCCATCAGTGACTGAAACATCTCCGGTGTCAGTTGCTGGTCTTTGTCGCTCATCGCTTCCGCCGGATTGATATGTACTTCGATGACCAGACCATCCGCACCGGCCGCAACAGCCGCAAGACTCATAGGTTCGATCAGGCTAAGTTTGCCGGTTCCGTGTGACGGATCGACGAAAATCGGGAGATGCGTCGTTTCCTTGACGGACGGAACGATGCTAAGATCGAGCGTGTTTCGCGTGTAAGTTTCAAAGGTCCTGATGCCGCGTTCGCAGAGGATGACATTTGGATTTCCCTCAGATAAAATATATTCGGCGCAGTTCAGCCATTCCTCAAGCGTCGAGTACATACCGCGCTTTAAAAGTACCGGTTTGTTGGATTTTCCGACTTCCTTCAGTAATGAAAAATTCTGCATGTTGCGCGCACCAATCTGGAGTACGTCGATATATTCGCAAATCCAGGAAACATCGCGCGAATCGAGTACTTCGGTCACGACGGGTAAGCCGGTTTCCTTTTTTGCTTTCTCTAAAATTTTCAATCCTTTCAGTCCAAGTCCCTGAAATGCATACGGCGATGTTCGTGGTTTGAATGCACCGCCCCGCAACATATTTCCGCCTGCCGCTTTGACGGCCAGCGCCGTTTTGATCGTCTGTGATTCACTTTCAACTGCGCACGGCCCGGCGATAACGACAAAATCTTCTCCGATTCGAATATCTCCGACCAGTATGACGGTCCTTCTATGCGTCTCGCTTAACGCAGTTAATTTTAAATTTTTCATCGTGAAAATTGTTCTCCCTAAATGCTGACTTGGGCAAAGTCCGACAGATCGCCGCCGAGCACTTCGTTCCATCAACCATTTTTGCTAATGAAATTTAATCGAAATGTAAAATATACTACTTAAACCTGAATGGGAATTTAATTGCGAAGTCGAATAATTGCAACGCCCTTTATAATATCCTTTCCATTTGGCGATTAAATATCAATTATTTATTGGGGAGAATATTTAAGATAAACGACTTTTCCATCCATAATGGAAGCGACCACTTCGGTTCGACTCAGCGGAACGACATTGTTGACTAAACCGAAACCGATCCGACATTTCCAAAGAACAGCGCCCGTTTCAGCATCCATCGCATAGACAAACCCGTCCTTCGTTCCAAAAAAAATATTCCCACCTTTCTCGACCGGCCGAGACGGATCGATGTCGTAACCATAGTCGGCTGACGTTGCCCATTTTATTTTCATCGTTGGAGAATTTCCATCGATAGCAAGGACAGAGTCCTGAATCGTTCGTGTAAAAACCGTCGCACCATCTTCGGAAATCCCCACATTTTCACGAACCTGAAATCGTTTCGAACGCCAAAGTGTCTTGCCGGATTTTACATCGATGCACGATAAAAAACGATCCGGTGCCACAATGTATACTTTATCGTCGGATGCGACCGGAATACATGCCGCAGGCGAGTATAAAACTCCCGGACGACCGTCTTGCCATTTCCAATCAATCTCGCCGGTTTGCGCGTTCAGAGCATAGAGACAATTATCCCAAGCTCCAAAAATTACCCGCCCTTCATGGACAAGTGGCTGAGTCTCGACAAAACCAACAACATCCAAAAATTTCCACTTGATTTCCCCGGTTTTTAAATCGATTGCCCGAAAAATACCATCACTCGATCCGATATAAACAACATCCTGAAAAACGACTGGCACTGCCACAACCGGCGCATTTGTGTGAACTTTCCAATTCAATTTACCGGATAATATGTTCAGACAATAAATCGATGAGTCCGTAGAACCGACAACTATTATGTTTCCTGAAACCGCGGCAGAAGAAAAAACGGGTGCGTCGGTCTTAAACTGCCAGACTTCCTTACCGGTTTTCAGCGAAATCGCCCGAACAACTCCGTCGCCAGAGCCG
>JAQUKI010000115.1 GCA_028719225.1 Fidelibacterota bacterium
TTTATGAAATATTTCCTAAAATTGCGCATGAATTTTAAAAATGATCAGGATGAATACTGGATGTATGTTGCCATCAAAGAAGCGGAAAAGGCCTTTGACGAAGGGGAGATGCCTGTCGGCGCTATTATCGTCCGCAATAACATCATCGTCGGAAAAGGGTATAATCAGCGTGAAAGATTAAAGGATCCGACCGCTCACGCGGAAATTCTCGCTATCACTTCTGCGGCGGGAACGATTGACTCCTGGCGTTTGGCTGATTGCACACTTTATGTTACGCTTGAACCGTGTCCGATGTGCGCTGGTGCCATTTTAAACGCACGAATCCCGCAAGTCGTCTATGGAGCCGACGATACCGCAGCCGGAATGTGCGGATCGGTCGAAAATCTCTGCGATTACAATTTAATGAATCACCGGGCGATCGTGAAAAGTGGTGTCAAAGCCGAAATCTGTCAATCCCTGCTGGATGCATTTTTTCGACAGCTACGCAACCGGAAAGAAGATACCTGATTCGTTCAATTTTAGTAAGACCTACCGGTAAGTAAAATACACGACAACCAATTTTATCAACATTGTTCTAAGATGCGGTTTTATATTTTTGAGACGGAGTAATGAGCGAAAGCACAAAATTAATAGCCAAGTGTGAAAAAAATTTGGAATAGTATTAGATATATGATAACTTACCGACCGGTAAGTAAAGGAATGAGTATGAACGATGAACAAAATACAAAAGAGAGAATTTTAAAAACCGCCGCAGAACTTTTTGCCGAACACGGTTTCGAGCAGACTTCTATGCGGGAAATCGCAGAAAAGTCAAATATTACAAAGCCTGTTATTTATTACTATTTTACAGATAAGAAGCATTTATTTGAGGAGATCATTCGGGCGTCGCTTGCTCACGCAAATGAAAATTTAAAAGCGATCGATGCTTCATCCAAACCGGCTATAGAAAAACTTTATGATCTCGTAATGGCGCGTTTCGAGGAAATTCTGGATCACCCTGAAATTGCACGTTTTACGTTTAATATCATGTCAGGAAATATTCCGTTCGGGATTTCAGTTGACCTGATCAATGAACTCAAACCGCACGTTGATTTTATTTTTAGAATTATTGATACCGGACAAAAAAACGGGGAGTTCAGAAAAGATTTGGATATATCGAGCTTTCTAGCCTGTCTTTTTGGAGCAATCAATTCATATATCATGCGGTTCTTTCGACTGAATATCAATGATCTGAATTTGGAAAGAGCAAAATTTCTTGTCGATACTCTCGTTGAAGGAATTGCGAATCATGATTATATAAGGAGTAATGAATGAAATTTCATTTGAAAATAGCAATCGTCGCCGTTATTATTTTCAGTTTCGGAATCACGTTAAACGGCGAGACGCTTGAATTAAATCTCGAAAAGGCGCGGCAAATTGCCCTTGAAAAAAATCCCAGTGTAAAATTGGCGCGCGAGGCCGTGGCCAAATCAAAAGCCAGCGTTACCGAAACCAGAGGAAACCTTTTACCAACGGTCAGCGGTTTTTCTTCCTTCCAACATTCATGGGAATTACAGAAGGTTGTTATGCCGAACTTTATTAAAACGATGCTGGGATCAGCGGCGCCCGCGGGATTACCGGATTACATTAGCGTTTCATTCGGAATGGAAAATTCGGCTGTCGCAGGCGTCAATATCAATCAGCCTTTGTTCATGGGCGGCGCAATCTGGAATGGCTACCAAATTTCAAAATTGGCCAGTTCCATCATACAATCGCAGTACAAAGTCGTCGAGCAGAAAGTACTCATCGATGTGACATCCGCTTATTACGGACTTCTTTTTGCACTTTCTTCGGTCGATGTGACCGAAGAAGGATTGCAAATGTCGGAGAAGAATCTCGAACAGGTGAATCAGTTCTTTACAGTTGGGAAAGCCTCACGGTTCGATGTTTTACGGGCTGAGGTTCAGGTCGCCAATTTCAAGCCGATGGTAGTTTCCGCGAAGAATTACGCTAAACTTGCCGAATCCGGACTCAGGATGGCGCTGGGACAAAATGAACAAATCGATTTTATCATCAACGACCATCTGAGATTTACAGCATCCGACCTTACTGAAAAAAACCTGGACGAATTGATCGAAATAGCGGAAAGGAATCGCCCGGAAGTTTATATGATGTCCCGCCAAAAAGACATAGCCACGCGGCAATTGTCGTTGGCAAAATCAGCTTACATGCCGTCAGTCATTTTCGGAACATCCTATCAATATCAGGGACAACGCAACGATTACAAGTTTACGAATGACGATTTTCTCAAATCCTTCAATTCCTCCGTCACTCTCAGCATTCCGCTTTTTTCGGGATTCAAGACATCTTCCAAAATCCAACAGGCAAAAATCGGTATAAAGGAAGCGGGTTATCAGGAAGAATCGCTTTTGAACGGAATCAGGATGGAAATCAAGAGCGCTTATTTCACACTCAAACAAGCGCAGGAAAACGTTCAGACTCAGGAAGTGACGATCAAGCAGGCGGAAGAAGCCAATCGTCTCGCTGAACTGATGTACACCGAAGGCGCGAGCACTCAGTTGGATGTTTTAAACGCCAATGTCGCGCTCAATCAAGCGAAAATGAACTATCAGAAATCATTATACGAATACAATGTCGCTTTATCGAGTCTTAAAAAAGCGATCAACGAATTATAGGAGTCATCAATGTTGCGTAAATATTCACTCTATTTGTTAACGACGACACTCATTATTTTGAGCGTTTTATCCGGTTGCGGCAATAAAAACAAGGTAACAAAAACCGAAACAGAAGTTGCTGTTCCCGTACAGGTTTCAACTGTTACCCGTGGTTCGGTTGAATCTAAGATCGATTTTCTCGGAAACATCAGCGGTTCGCAAGATGTGAAAGTATATTCGACCATTCCGACATGTATCGTAACTATGAAAGTCGATGTGGGCGATGTCGTGAAAAAAGGTCAGGTATTGGCCGTTGTCGATAACGAAAAGATCAGGCAGATGGTAATTCAGGCGGAAGCCGGAATGGAATCGGCGCGCGCTCAATATAAAAACGTTGAAACAGAATGGAACCGAATCAATAAACTTTATCAGGCAAACGCAGTAAGTCGGGCGCAATTTGATGGTGTCGCTGCACAACGTGAAGCCGCCAAATCGGCAGTCAAACAGTTGGAAGCGGCTTTAACAAACGCAAAAAGTCAAGTGGAAGACAGTTATATCAAAGCGCCTATTGCCGGTGTCGTGTCGGAGCGATTCCTTGAACAGGGCGATCAAACATCTCCGCAAATGCCGGTTTTTACAATTGTTAAAATGAATCCGGTGAAAGTTGAGATTGAAGTTGTTGAAAGCCAGATTGGACTGGTAAAAATTGGACAAATGGCGCACGTGAAAGTCGAGTCTTATCCGGATCAGAAGTTCGAAGGTAAAGTGTCCAAGATCGATCCGACATTGAATCCGATGTCACGTACTATCGGCGTTGAAATTTTAATCGACAATTCGGCGATGAAATTGAAACCGGGAATGTTCGCCAGAGTCGAAATTGTCATAGATCGTCATGATGATACGATTCTGATCCCCAAATATGCTGTCCTCGAAAATACGACGTTGGAATACCTTGGCGGTGAATTGACGAATGCAAAGGTAAAAATCGAAAAATACATTTATATCGTTCAAGATAGTATCGCTTTAAAGAAACCAATCCAAACCGGTTTTGAAGACGGACCGAAAATTGAAGTACTTTACGGAATTAATGCCGGTGAACGGCTGGTGACGGTTGGTCAACATAACCTCTTCGATTCATCTAAAGTCGATATCGTAACGAATGGGAGTGGTTTATGAAAATTACCAAGTTAGCGATCAACCGTGGTGTAACATTCGGAATGATATTTATCATTGTGATTGGTTTTGGCATTTTCGGAATGAGCCGTCTTAAAATCGATTTATTCCCTGATATTACCTTTCCGATCATCGCTGTTTACAGCAATTACACTGGCGTTGGTCCGGAAGACATTGAAAACTCACTTACCCGCCCATTAGAGAAGGCGATCATATCGACTAAAAATATCAAAACGCTTACTTCGCGATCTTATTCCGGTATGTCGTTATTGATCCTCCAGTTCGAATGGGGAACGGACATGAACCAAGCAGAGATCGATGTACGGAAGAATATCGATCTCATTCGAGATTATTTGCCGACAGAAGCCGCAGATCCGGTTACTTTTGCATTCGATCCGTCCATGCAGCCAATCCAATTTATCGCACTCAGTTCAGATCAATTGGGACCTGCGGAATTGCGCACATTGGCATCTGAACAAATAGAACCGACATTGGAACGGATTGTTGGTGTCGCTTCGGCTGGTACATCGGGCGGAATGGAACGTCAGATTCGTGTAATGATCGATCCACAAAAACTTGCGTCTCAAGGTATTTCTGTTTCTCAAGTTCTCCAGACGTTAAGAACCGAAAATCTTCAAGTCCCGGGTGGTATTATCAATGATGAATATAAGGAATACACGGTTCGGACTTACGGTGAATTCACGAGTGTAGAGCAAATCGAAAATGCGGTCATCGGATCGAAGAACGGTTCGCCGATCTATTTAAAGAATGTGGCGCGTGTAATAGACGGATTTAAAGACCAAACAGAGGTTGTTCGAAACAACGGAAAACCGGCGCTGGTTATGTATATTTCAAAACAATCCGATGCTAATACTGTCCAGACGGCCAGAGCCGTTCGCGCTGAATTACCCAAACTGGAAGAAAAGATCGGACAGGGCATCAAATTCGATATGATCCAAGATAGTTCAGATTTTATTACCCAGTCGTTGGACAATTTAATCAGCACGGCCTGGCAGGCATGTCTGATGTGCTTCATCGTGTTATTCTTTTTTTTAAGGCATTTTATCAGTTCCTTTATCACGGCCATTTCGATTCCTGTTTCTGTGATCGTAACATTTTTTGTCATGTATGAAATGGGACTGACGCTGAACATTATCTCGATGGCAGGCCTCGCATTGGCAATCGGCATGTTGGTTGATAATGCGATCGTCGTTCTGGAAAATATATATCGTCACAAAGATTCCGGAAAAGAGATACGGATTGCATCCGAAGATGGAACGGATGAAGTAGCGATGGCGATCGCTACCTCGACTTTAACAACGTTAGCGATCTTTGTGCCGATTTTGTTTGTACCGGGAATGGCCGGAGAATTGTTTACCGATATGGTTGTCACGATTGTCGTATCGTTGTCTGCATCATTGCTCGTAGCATTGACATTAATACCGCTTTTAACTTCACGTTTCCTTCCTAAAGAACATGCTTATAAATCAAAAAATATGCGAAAAATGGATAATGGATTAGGCAATTTTATAGCAAAAATGGAAGATAAGTATGTCCGGATTCTTGACTATTTTCTTGGACATAAGAAAGTTTTTCTGCTCGGATTGGTTATCGTGATCATCGCGACAGTCATGGTTTATCCCAAAATGGGGGGTGAATTTATTTCAAACACCGATCAATCCTATATGTCGATTACCGTTGAGCGGGAAACGAGCGCATCGTTGACATCAACGGATCAGACATTTAAACAAGTCGAGCAAATCATTCGTGAAGAAGTCCCGGAAGCGATTAATATTCAAACCGATTTCGGTACTGGTACAGGAATCGGAGCTGTTTTTGGGACCAGTTCCACAAATAAAGGAACTATCGGGATTGGTCTTCCCAATGTTAAAACACGCAAACGATCTGTTGATCAAATTGAGGAAGCATTACGGAAGCGATTTACCAAGATAGCTGGCGCTAAAATTACAATATCTCAAGGAGACGTGATGTTCAGCGGAACCGGTGATATCGAAATCAAAATCTACGGATATGATCGGAACGTTGCTCTGGCGCTGGGCGATAAAGTCGCCGAAGTGATCGGAAAAGTGAACGGTGTTGTCGATGTTGAGAAGAGTTATAGCCAACCAAAACCGGAATATCAGGTACGATTGGATCGTGACCGAATTTCGGCGCTGGGGCTTTCGGTTTATCAGGTATCGTCGACGATTGAAACGGATATAAAGGGAACGACCGCAACTCAGTTCCGTGAAGGTGGACAGGAATACGATGTGCTCGTTCAACTCGATGAATCTTCACGTCAGTCGAAAGGCGATCTTGAAAACCTGTTTATCACTTCGATGACTGGGGCGCAAATTCCGCTGAAAAATGTCGCTTCCATCGAAAACGGGCAGGCTTCGGAAAGTATTACCCGTGAAGATCAGGAAAGGATTATTTCAGTTATCTGCTCCGTCAGAGATCGTGACCTTCAGAGTGTGACAAAAGATATTAATGAAGTCTTAAAAAAGGTACCGTTCCCATCCGATTTTCGCTGGGAGATCAGCGGAACTGCAGAAGAACAACAGGAATCTTTCATGTATTTGGGAATAGCGATTATTGTCGCAATTTTCCTCGTTTACATGGTCATGGCGGCACAGTTTGAATCACTGTTAGATCCATTTATCATCATGTTTACAATTCCGCTGGCCATGATCGGTGTTGTTTGGGCGATGGTGTTGACTGGAACAACAATGAGTGTTACCGGGTTGATCGGTTGTATTCTTCTTGTCGGAGTCGTGGTAAATAACGGAATCGTGTTGGTTGATTATATCAATCAGATGCGTGAAAAACATGGTATGGATCTCTGGGTAGCGATTCTCGTTAGCGGTAAGCGAAGAATGAGGCCGGTTTTAATGACGGCACTAACGACGATTTTTGGCATGTTGCCGCTCGCGCTGAATCTTGGTTCCGGTGCGGAAATTTGGATTCCACTGGGACGCGCCGTTATGGGCGGGATGATTTTCGCAACGATATTTACACTAATTCTTGTACCGATAATTTACCTGTATTTTGAACAAATTGCATTGAAGCGAGCGATGAAGAAACACCGCATCGAAATGAAACCGATCGGCAGACCGGAGAATTTCGACATTGCAATGATAAAATAGACATATTAGTTTCTCCCCCAAAAGCCTTCCGCACAATAGTCCGGAAGGCTTTTTATTTATTTAATGATTATTGGCTGTTTAAACTGGATAATTAATTGAATAGTTAGTATGGAATTTTTTATAAATATTCCATTGGAAGTATTTATATTTAGGGCTTGAAAAATGAGAAGTAGAATAGAAACGAGAATATGAGAAAACAAAATATACGGAACATCGCCATTATCGCGCATGTAGATCACGGTAAAACAACTTTGTTGGATGGAATGCTGAAACAGAGCGGCACGTTCCGCGAAAATCAGCGGATCGAAGAACGCATCATGGATTCAATGGATTTGGAACGAGAGCGCGGCATCACGATCTCAGCAAAAAACACAGCTATCTGGTTCAATTCAATCAAAATTAATATTGTCGATACGCCGGGACACGCCGATTTCGGCGGCGAAGTCGAGCGGAGCCTGAATATGGTGGATGGCGCTTTATTGTTAGTAGATGCCAGTGAAGGACCTTTGCCGCAGACACGATTCGTCCTGAAAAAAGCGTTGGCGAAAGGACTTCCGATCATTCTGATTATTAATAAAATCAACCGCCGGGATGCACGGATCGACGAAGTCGTGAATGAAGTTTATGATCTGTTCATCGATCTTGGCGCAACGGACGAACAGATAGGATTTCCGATTCGGTATACACAGGCAAAGACCGGTGTGGCACATAAGACTTTAGATGATGGTTCTGAGAATCTCCAACCGCTTTTTGATGCGATTCTGGAATTTATTCCCGGGCCGGAAGCAGATGATAATGAGCAACCGCAATTTTTAATTACTAACGTCGATTACGATTCCTATGTTGGGCAAATTGCCATAGGCAGGCTTTCGCACGGAATACTTGAAATGAACAAAAACTATACGCTATGCGGCGAAACGGAAAATGCCAACAATGTGAAATTTTCGGCACTTTACACATTTCGTGGTCTGGCGAAAGTTCCTGTCGAGAAAGTTGAGGCAGGTGACATTATTGCCATTGCTGGCGTTCCAAACGTGACAATCGGCGATACGATTTCCTCACAGGAAAATCCAAAACCATTACCACGAATTCACGTCGATAGTCCGACAGTCTCGATGATTTATTACGTAAATACAAGCCCGTTTGCCGGAAAAGAATCAACGTATATGACATCGCGTCATCTGCGCGAGCGGCTTGAAAAAGAAATGCTCCGGAATGTCTCGATTAAAGTGAATCCGCTGAAAGAACGCAGTGATGCATTTGAAGTCTGCGGACGCGGTGAATTGCAGATGGCAATCCTCATAGAAACAATGCGTCGTGAAGGTTATGCATTGATGGTTTCCAAACCGCGCGTCATTACGATTCACCGAGAGGGAAAAGTTTACGAACCTGTCGAACGAGTT
>JAQUKI010000116.1 GCA_028719225.1 Fidelibacterota bacterium
CGTTATCGGCGGCGACGGCACGATCAATGAAGTTCTCAATGGCGGCATGGAAAATGATCGTCTCATTTCACCGGAAATCGAGTTGATTTATCTGACAGCCGGAAGCAGTTGCGATGTCGCTAAACTCTTTCCGGAGCGAACTCCGATTACCGGCGATCCGCGAAATGCCATTTCATATCTCGCCGATGTCGGGAAAATCGAATGCGTCAAGGATGGGAAGAAAGTCGTTCGGTATTTTCTGGCAAATTCCAGCATCGGCGTCATCAGCCGGTCGATTGAGGTCTTTAATATCAAAACGCCGTTCCAATCCTTTTTGAAACGCGTGAATATCGATGTCGCCGCGCTATATGCCGGACTGAAGAATGTCTTTCAATTCGGGAACATGACCTGCCGCCTGACTTTCGACGGCCAGGAATTTCCGGAGAAAACCGTGAAAAACATGACCGTCTTCAAGTGTTCCTATTTCGGGGGCGGAATGAACTACGGCGTTCCATCGACTTACGACGATTGTAATTTGCATGTGGTCACAATCGGCGAAACAGGAAAATTCCGAACGCTCGGACTGATCCCGTCGCTATATTCCGGAACGATCCTGAAAAAACCGCAGGCGGAATATCGAACTGTTCACGAAGCGCTGATGGAAATCGAAGGTCAGCCCGTCATCATCGAAGCGGACGGCGAAATGATCGGCTATCCGCCTGTCAGGTATTCGCTTCTGCCGAAGTGCGTTCACCTGCGAATTTGAGCAAAAGATAAAATTGATGAATAGAAATATTAAACTAAGGGGAAGGATATTATGAAAATTCTTGTGGTTTACAATCCTCAGGCCGGGCATCGACGCGCTGAAAAGATCTTGCCGGAAGTTGATGCCTGTTTCAAAGAGACCGGCATCGACGCCGAGTTCCGGATCACGACACATAAAGGAAACGGAACGGAAATTGTCCGGGATGCGGACTTCACACAATATGACGGCATCGTCGCGGCGGGCGGCGACGGAACGTTATTCGAGTTCGTCAACGGGTATTTCCGGAATACGTCCAAGAAACGCATTCCGCTGGGAATTCTGCCGATCGGCACCGGCAACGCTGTTTATCGCGATCTCAATCCCGATGTTGTGGATTGGCGGGAAGCGGTTCGCGTGATCGCCTTGAACAAACCCCGGAAGGTCGATGTCGGGCGGATTTTAACGCAGGGAGAATATTATTACTATCTTAACATCGTCGGGCTGGGATTTGTTGCCGATGTGAATGCCGTCGCGCAGAAACTCAAAGTATTCGGGAATGTGTCTTATACTCTGGGCGTTCTGCAACAGACGATCTTTCTGAAATCCACGCCGATGCGGATCGAACTCGACGGGCAGATGCTCGAACGCGACGCGATCTTCATCGAGATTTCCAATACGCGCTGGACGTCGAACTTCCTCATGGCGCCGAAAGCGGAGATCGACGACGGCAAACTCGATGTGACGATCACCAACAAACTCGGCAGGATCCGGCTATTGAAATGCTTCCCGAAGATTTTCACCGGCGAGCATGTCCTCCTCAAAGAGATCGAATCCATTCAGGCCAAACACATCCGGATTGAAACAGACGTTCCGAAGGTCTTGACGCCGGACGGCGAACTACTCGGCGCAACGCCGATCGAAGTGGATTGCCTGCATCAGGCGCTGGAAGTGTTCTGGAAATAGCGGAAGGAGAATCCATGAAAAGCAATAGTATCACATCATTTCATTACCTGCGATTCGGATTGAAAAGAATCTACTATTACATTCGGAGAATTGTGGTTAAAAGTAAAAAGATAGTGATTTTACTTATGGCCTTGACGATATGTTTTGGACAGGTAAAACAGGATACAGCAACCGTCGACCATTTCAAGACAAGAAAGTTTAACGTGGTAATTTTTCCCGCGAGCTACTATTGGAAATCTGAACAAAAATTTACACCAACAAGACAGGAAGTAGAAAAAGCCGAAAAGGCATTAAGGAAACAACTAAAGGCTCTGAATAAACACCTTTTTCATCAGGAAGAGCCGCCTATTATCCATAAAAACCTAAAAAAATATATAAGACACTATTATGGATACATCGATCAAGAAGGCCATAGAATACTTGAAATACATTGTTTCTGGGAACAATCAGTTCAAGAATACGATTGGTTAGAACCTCTATTGGTTTTTGATGGGGGCAGTCATTTTTGGAACGTAAAGTACAATCTCGATACAGGAGTACTATTTGATTTAGAGGTTAATGGAGTGGCGTGAGTATTTATTTTAATCCCAGGTTCAATGCTCTGTGTTGAGACGTCTAAAATCCACGCCAGTTAGTTTCATCAATTCCTCAAATCCTTTCAGTAATTATTGCCACGGCTTTCAAGTCGTGGACTTCAATATCCTTAATCATATCTTGGACTTTAGTCCAATAGTTGGGCTAAAGCCCGGTTTGTTTTTGGATTTTTATCCACGAGTTAAAACTCGTGGCAATATTTATAAATATCACTTGGTGCCAGCAATAAAAAATTCTATGATTTTCAAACTGTGCTGACTTAAAATCTTACAAATTTATATCAGGTTCTTGCATAAATAGTATCCATTGCCGGACGGCGAACTACTCGGCGCAACGCCGATCGAAGTGGATTGCCTGCATCAGGCGCTGGAAGTGTTCTGGAAATAGCGGAAAGCGAGCCCATAAAAGACACGAAAGCGTTTCTTAGACTGAATCACTGAATTGACAAGATGACCCATTCGCAGGGATGTCATTCAGAAAGAATAGTCCCGATGCAATTGGAACAATTGACTATTGTATGACGCCGTCCGGCGGCTAATGACCGTCAACGACTACTAACGCCAATTGCACTTGTTCAATTGAAAATATCACGGGCTTGACAAACCCGCAATAAGTCCTTATATTTATTCCGGAGCATTAAGCATGAAATATCCAATCCGCCTGAAATGGTCTTTTTCTTCGGTTTTTCCGGCGGTTTGGGGTTGTCCGCCGTGCGCCGGTTCCGGGTATTTGACCGGTTTTCCGTCGATAAATATGTCTGTTGAGCATTTCCCCGACCCGACCCATCCAGACCGATTACCCGGCCAAAGGGCGCCGATTGCTCGACCAATCCACGCCGATCAGTCTACTCAGGGAATCCCTGACCCGACCCATCCATGCCGATTACCCGGCCAAAGGGCGCCGATTGCTCGACCAATCCATGCCGATCAGTCTACTCAGGGAATCCCCGACCCGACCAATCCATGCCGATTACCCGGCCAAAGGGCGCCGATTGCTCAACCAATCCACGCCGATCAGTCCACTCAGGGAATCCCTGACCCGACCCATCCATGCCGATTACCCGGCCAAAGTGCGCCGTTTTCCCGGTCAATCAAGGCCGGTTCACTGTCCATTAAAATGTTTGAAATGGTGCAATATATAGTATGAATCAGCTGATACTAATCATTAACTAAAGGAGGAAATTATGGTATCAAAAGACTATGTGCCACAGAACGAACTGGAACTATCCAAATGGTCGGCCAATTTCGCCGTGCAGTTTGCGACTGTGGGGCCCGCGCTTGGCTTTACGGCTGAAGAGGTTACGGCGACGGCCTCCGCTTGCACAGGTATCGGAACATCCATTGTGGAATCGGATGCGGCCAAACTGGAGTTCGAGAAGAAAGTGACTGTCAAGAAGACCACTATTGAAACCAGCACGACTTCCATCCGGGAGATAGTGCGCCGGGTTAAAGTCGCCCCCGGTTATACCGAGGAGATCGGCAAAGCCCTGGGCATCATCGCCGGCGGCAGTAGTTTCGACCCGGCCACGGCGGCTCCGGTGATTACATTGGTCAAGGGATCGGCCGGCTGGGACTTCAAGTACAACCTGCATAGTTATTTCACCGGCGTGGTGGTTTACCGCAAGAAAGCGGGCGAGAGTGTGTTCACTAAGGTTGACGTCGACCTTAAACCGCCCTACACCGTTCCGGCCACAACCGAACCGGGAACGGAGTTTTACTTCCAATATCTGAAGAACGATCAGGTAATGGGATATCCGTCCGACATCATCGTGGTATGATATTTAAACTTCGTAGTATGGAATTCTCCCGGGACGACCGCCCGCCTGTGATGCGGGGAAACTTCCGGGAGAATTCAGGAGTGTGAACAATGGATGAAGATGCCGCTGCCGAATTTCAGGCCATATTTGACCGGATGGATGAGCATGAACGCCAGTATAAGCATTTCGAAAGCGTCCGGAACGAATTTGTCTGGGATGCGCTGAAAAGTATTGCCGATACCGTAATAGCCTACCTGTTTCAGAAGGTCGAACGTCCGGAATTATTCTTCGATATCAAAATGAAGCCGGAGGCGCTGCGGAACGGCATCGTTATAGACAATGACGTTAAATTCGAAGTGGATGAATTGTTTGAAACTTTATACGATTATATTGCTGATTTCCGCGATTGTGACGCTCCACCGGGGAAACAATTGCTCTACCGGAAAGTCGAGTATCAACTCTACTCCGAGGAACGGGTTCAGGAACGTCTCGCCGAAATGGAAAAAATGAGTCAAAAGCCTTTCACACCCGAGCAATACCAGGATTTTCGTGAATATTGCCGGGATGAGACGATCATGAGGGATTATCAGGACCGCTACGAAAAAACACTCCATGACGAATTGAAACGGCTCACGGTCAAATACTATCCGGAAATCGGTGAAATCACACCGACCGGTATCCGGGAAATCGATTATATCCTTTACCTGACAATGTTCAGGATTACTCAGGAAATCTACAAAATCATCGATGGAGATAAACCGGCCGGAACAACCGATAATGAAATTTCTGTGAATGATCCCGGTGAATACTGGAACGAATGACCATTGATTGAAAGAATCTTTTTCCCACGAAAGACACGAAAGTATTTCTTGGACAGAATCACAGAATTGACAGGATATATTTTCATTTGAATGCATGAATGGCCCGACTTCGCTGGATGATAGGGGAAGGGCAGGACGACATATGAGTTCTCATTTCCCTAAAGCCATTTCACATGAAAGATAAAAGATAATTGAAGTTTTTTAACCGATAGACAGTGGATAAATATGATTTGACATTGCAAAATGGATTATTTAAAATTATACCGTTAATTCTAAAAACGAGAAGTCGGCGATCGCATTTGAAAAGTATGGACTGATAATTAAGAGGGAAATTATGAAGAAAATACTGGCTGGATTATTACTGATAATAGCTTTGTTGAATTCCGGAATGGCATCATCAGGATTATCTGAGTGCGGGGCAATCTGGTTACTGATTCCGGTCTCGCCGACATTGAACGGCATGGGCGATGTCGGAGTTTGTCTGCCATCTGAGGATATTTATGCCGGGTATTTCAATCCGGCGAATGGTATTTACGGTTACCGCGGCCTGTCGTTTTCTTATTCAGGTTATAAAACAAGCTGGTTGCCGGGGCTGGTTTCTGACCTTGATCTTTATCATGATGTCATGGGATTGAATTTGCTCCCGGAGCGCTTTCCGCTTCAAATAACGCTGAGCAAATACAAAACCTTTTTGGATCTTGGTGAACAATCTTTGACGGATGAATACGGTGATGAGTTATGGACATACAGTCCTTCAATGACTGCGGATGCCCGTTCTATAGCAATTCGTTATCATGATTCCCTGTTCAGGATTCCGGTCGATCTGTCGGTGGGAGCCACGCGGAAAAAAGTGATCCAGTATTTATTTCCGGATGAATATCTGGATGAAGGTTCGGGAACGTCCCGAAATACTTATTACGATGCCGGAGCATTATTATCGTTTCCGTTAAAATATAACTTCAATGACCGAATCGGGCTGAAGATAACACCGGCCGGAGGATACAGTATATCCAATATCGGGGATAAAATCACTTTTATTGACGCTGCCCTTGCCGATCCGGCGCCTCGCTATGCGCGGGCCGGTTTATCGCTCTCGATGAATTTAATCTATGACGATTATTGGAACCTGATCGCCTACCGGCAGGCGCGAGCGGCCGGCGATGGATTGCTTGTGCCCCGTACGGATTCATCCGATCCGATCAAATATCAGACAGGCCTGGGAGATATCGATCTGGTTAAAAATATCCTGAATTATGGAGGCAGCGAGGATGTCGATATATCCTGGGGACAGGAAATAACCTTCCTGGATTTATTTTCGGTCAGATTAGGCCGGTACATCGATATCAACGGAAGATTACATGAGCGCAGTAATGGTTATAGTTTTTACAGCACCGGGATATTTCATTTGCTTAGTCATACCACTAAACTGGCTTTTTTCGACCGTTGCGCGGATTACCTGACGATCAGTTACAATTACGCCAAGCTGATGAAAGATGATAATTACTACGAAAATGCTAGAAATGGCACTAAGTTCAAATCCGTGACATTCTCTTTAAATAACGTCGATCAGATTTTCTGGCCGGATAAACGGGAAGAAAAGAGTTACATCAGGAAGGACAATCCTTTTTCGCTCATAGCCGGGATGAATATCTCCGATGTACGCATCCGGGATATAGAAATCGCGGATGCCACCCACATCAAAGTTAAACCCGGAGCGAAATTTGGGTTGGAATCCCGATTCGGACCAGTTATTGTTGGAGCGGAATTCGATCAGCGCGGCGCCAATTATAAATACCATCTCGAATATGATGAATTACCGTTTTTTTATTTCAAGATCAGAGATACCTATAATTATTTCTCATTCTATGGTTTGTTATCATATTCGCTCCTGCCGCGTTTGCGGATATTCGGCGGGCTGGAGGCTGGCGATTGTATCAGCCGCACGGCGACCGCTGAACTGGATTGGGGCGATGATTCCGAGGAAGAGACTGTAGATGTTCCGCCGGTCAATCTCAACTGGGACTACGGTCTGAAAGTTGGAGCGGATCTCATGATCTTTAAGTCGTTTGGAATCCGGGCGGCCTATTATCACGGGATGAATTATATCTTTGAGTATACCGACATCATCACAAATTGTAAGAACAGAAGCGGCGAACTGAGCCTGATATATAAGTTGTAGATATTAAATAAAAACCTCCCGAAGGTTTCTTTCCTTCGGGAGGCTAATGAGTAGTTTGAGATAATTTACTTAATCCAGCCCAATTCCCACGGAAGCGTTTCTTTCGGATTCTCGAAATCTTCCGGATGCAGGAGGTAAGCGAGTTTCCGGATTGCCAGAATCTGTCGCGGTCCTTCGTGTTTCAACAGGGCCGAGTCATAATATTGCACGCGGCTGTGCGTGACCGCATTGGTTTTCATATAATCCGGGCGCGTGTAAATCTCATAGAGCGGCGTGATGCCTTTCCATCCGCCGAGTTCCGCTTCGAGCCAGATCGGCGAAAGAATGATGTCCGGATTGCGTTTGACGATATCCGCATTGGTCGTTACAAAGACGCCGATCGTCGTGTCACCGAATATGTTTTCACCGCCGGCGATTTCGATCAGGTCTTCTAAAGGCGATTCGTTGCCGACCGTCCAAGGTCCCATGTGATTGATTTCCATATAAACTTTTGTCTTCGGGAGCGTTTCCGTTTTGGCGCGGATAGCGGCGATGTCGGATTTCATCCCGTTGACGATCCGGGTTGCCATCTTTTCCTGGCCGATCTCTTTACCGATGTCGGTAATGCAGGCTAAGACGTCATCGAGGCTTTTCGGCTCATAATGCAGAACCTTATATCCCATTTTGCGCAGAGAATCGGCGATTTGGCGCTGCATATTCGTGTCGGTCAGGATCAGATCGGGTTTCAGTGAATCGATGCGGGCGAAGTCCATTGTCATGAAATCGCCTACGACCTTGACCCGGCCGGATGCTTTGTCCTGCATGACCTTTTCCGGGAAAAAGCAGAAACTGGTCGCGCCGATAACCTGTTCGCCGCCGCCGATCTCATAAACGATCTCGGTCAATGTCGAAGAACAGCTGACGATTTTCGGTTTGTCGGTTTTCGAGCAGGAAGAGAGAGCCAGCAGTAAAACTACTGACAGCAGAAGGGAAGTAAGTTTAAAACGTCGCATGAAAATCTCCTTTATATGAATTTGTCAAGATTAACAAAGATAACGGCGAGGATTCCGAAGCCGATCGTGCCATACCAACCGCGTGTCATTTTTTCGCCGAAGAAAATTACAGAAGCCAAGGCGCCGCCGAGAATGATGATTGCGCCGTTAACCGTAAAAACGATCGCCGCGGGAAATTGCGCACAAAGACTGAGCAGAAGCATACCGCAGATCGAACCGGCGCCGGCCAAAGAACCCAGTCCCAACAGATATTTAATACTGGTCGGTTTTGTTTTCCGGAAAGCCGCT
>JAQUKI010000117.1 GCA_028719225.1 Fidelibacterota bacterium
TTCCGAACTGTTGAAATTTAACAACAAACCCGAGACCGAAGGATTTTGGAATATCAATGGCTATGAATCGCTCCTGATGACCTGTATTTCGCTGATCCGGGAAGCAAAGGAAACGATTTTTATATCCGGGTGGCGTCGTGAAATAGACCGGTTGAAAGAGCCGCTGTTAGCCGCTAAAAAACGCGGTGTTGACATCATCATATTTTCATTTACAGAGGTTTCCAAATCACTTGGTCAGGTGTTTGCCTACGGCATCGATGAGGAAAAATTATCTTCCATCTGGGATCATAAAATGATCCTCGTAACCGATTCGAGCAATCTCATCATGGGCCCTGCCAACATCGATAAACAAGAACAGGCGATCTGGACACAAAACAAAGCGGTGCTGACGATCGCGATCAACTATATCATTCTTGACATCACACTTTACGGGCAAAGGATGAAACTCGATATTTCGGATACTGTCGTTAAACTCATGACGACGCGTGTCGATTATCTGGATCATCTCATCGAACTGAGTATTCCAACCGAAAAGTGAGTCGTATAAATGACAAAATGGATCAGCAATATTCCAAAGAAAATTCTCGTGGTGATCGGCGGATTAATTATCCTTTTCATCACTTTTAGACCGACTATGCAAAACACTTCACAATCGTTGAACGGAAAATGGCTGATGCGGTACGATCCCGAAAATATCGGGTTACAGTCGGGATTTGAAAAATGCGATACCGACTACAATGGTTGGCATTCCGTCACGATTCCGACATTCTGGGATGATTCAGGTTATGACGGCATTGGCTGGTTTGTCCAGAAATTTATCCCAAAACGTAATCTGAAAAACCGCAAAGTCGCGCTCGTGTTCGATTCGGTCGATGACAACGCCATCGTGTTCCTGAATGGAAAACGCGTCTATGAACATACAGGCGCGAACGTCCGGTTCTATTTCGACGTGACTTCGGAGATGAAAATCGGCGAAGAGAATTTGTTGGTCGTCAGAGTAGAAGATACAGGCGGAGCGGGAGGACTCAACGGCAACGTTTCCATTAAAACATATCAGAACGAAACGGATCTGCTCATGACGGAACATTCCAAACAGGAAGCGATTACCGTTCCGGAGTGGGTGAAAGACGCGGTTATTTACGAATTATATGTTCGAACCTACAGCTCCGAAGGGACGTTCGATGCCGTCACAACAGATATCCCGCGACTTCAAAAACTCGGTATCAGTTGCATCTGGCTCATGCCGATTTTCCCGGTCGGTGAAACGAATCGAAAAGGTACGTTGGGCAGTCCGTATGCCATCCGCAATTTTACAGCAGTGAATCCCGAATTCGGAACAGAGTCAGATTTCGGTGAATTGATCCAGGCGGCGCATCAGGCAGGCATTCGCGTAATCCTTGACATCGCATGCAACCATTCAGCGTGGGACAATCCGTGGCTTTCCGAACATCCGGACTGGTACACGCAAGATTCGTCCGGGGAAATTATCTCGCCGAATGAAGATTGGACGGACGTTGCCGATCTGAATTATGATAACGACGGCTTACGTAAAGCGATGATCGAAGCGCTGGAATCCTGGGTGAAAAATTTTAATATTGACGGCTATCGGATGGATGTGGCCGAAATGGTTCCAAACGATTTTTGGGAAGAGGCTTTACCGCGATTACAAAAGATCAAACCGGATATTCTGATGCTCGCAGAAGGAGATCAACCGGGACTACATTCGTCCGCTTTTCATTTGACTTACGCATGGAACACGCGGCACATTCTACATAAAATCCTCGTTACCGGAAGTCTGGCAACCGATTTGTTCAAAGACCTCGAAAAGGAATATTATCGTTACCCGAAGAACTCGGTCAGGATGAGATTTACCGAAAACCACGACGAACCGAGATCGGCTGCGTTTTTCGGAAAACAACAGGCAAGAGTCGCCGCCGCGATTGTATTTACACTTCCCGGCGTGCCGATGATCTATAACGGACAAGAAATCGGCGAGAGCATTGTTCCATCGCTTTTCGAGAAAAGTGGAATAAACTGGAGACGCGGAGATTCGGCCACGGAAAATCTCTTCTCGGATTTGATCGCACTTCGAAGATCGTCAATATCACTTCGGCGAGGCAGTTTTTCACCGCTGATCAACTCGTTGCCCGAAAAGATCGTTTCATTCATGAGGTTTACCGAAGCGGAAACGATGCTAATAGTCGTCAATATGTCGCCTGAAATCGAGTCGTGTAAAATATCGCTTAAAGACATATACGGAAAATCCACAGGAAAAAATCTTGAACTGAAGATTGGACATCCGGAATTTTCCATGAAAAACGATACGCTGTCTGTTCGTCTGAAACCGGGCGATTTTGGTATTTTTGAAATTTAATAAAGGATGTTTACGACCGACAGGAATCCATTATGAGACCAATCAGACTTATCGCTGTCGCTTTTCTGATCGTTTTAACCGCCGGATTTTCGAACGCACAGGTCGTTACCTCGCGTCCGGCTTATCCGATGGTGACAGATTCGATCGTCGTCATTTTCAATGCCAAACTTGGTAATCAGGGACTGATGGGCTATACGGGAACTGACGTATATGCACACACGGGTGTCATCACCGATAAAAGCACGTCCGGAAGCGATTGGAAATATGTCAAAGCCACTTGGTCAACGAATCTGCCAGTCTGTAAATTAACCAAGGTCGGTGAGGACCTTTGGGAACTAAATATCGGAAAAGTTCGCTCGTATTATGGTGTGCCGGAAACTGAAAAAATCCTCAAATTAGCCTTCGTTTTCCGCAACGCAAACGGTTCAAAACAAGGAAAAGAAGTCGGTGATAAAGATATTTTCCACAAACTTTATGAAGGCGGTCTGACCGTTGTAATATCGGAACCTGTGGTCGATTTGAGTTATGAACATCCGTTACGTTCTCCAATATTTGCCGAACCGGAAGACACCATTCGGATCGTTGCAAACGCCGCCGCTTTGAATACAGAAGTCACTTCGCTGGAACTGTTTTTAAATCGTCAGTCGCAGTATTCAACAACCGATTCGGTATTGAATTATGATCTTGTCCTGGAAAATGCAATCACCGGCAGAAACCTCGTTGAAATCATCGGAAAAGACACTGCAAATGTCTGTGATACTTCCTCATTTTATATCGTTGTCAATCCATGTCCGCGAAACCTGCCACCACCGATTTCGACTATTCCGGGAATTAACTATATCGATGATAATACAACCGTTTTAGCGCTTTTCGCTCCGAACAAACAATTTGTCTATCTGATCGGTGATTTCAATGATTGGAAAGTCGATACATCTTTCCTCATGAACCGATACGAATCTTCGGCTGACAGTGTTCTATTCTGGATAAAACTCGAATCGCTTGTCGCCGCAACAGAATACGCTTTTCAGTATTTGGTGGATGGGACGCTTCGCATTGCGGATCCGTACACCGAAAAAGTGCTCGATCCGTGGAACGATAGTTATATTTTAACGACGACTTATCCCGATCTAAAACCTTATCCAAAAAACAAAACGTCTGAACCGGTTGCAACATTCCAAACGGGAAAATCTGCATTTAACTGGCAGACGACTTCGTATGATAAACCGGCGAAACACGAATTAATCATTTACGAATTACTGCTTCGCGATTTTCTGGCGAATCACGATTACAATACGCTGACCGACACACTGGATTATCTGCAAAATCTTGGAATCAATGCGATTGAACTAATGCCGATCAACGAGTTTGAAGGCAATCTGTCGTGGGGATATAACCCGTCATTTTACTTTGCGCTCGATAAATATTATGGATCTGCAGATGCTCTTAAAAAATTTATCGACGAATGTCATCGTCGCGGAATTGCTGTCATTCAGGATATTGTTCTGAATCATTCTTACGGTCAATCGCCGCTTGTGCGGTTGTATTGGAATTCTGCGTTGAGTCGGCCTTCCGCCGAAAATCCGTGGTATAACCAGACTTCACCGAATTCATCTTATTCATGGGGTTACGATTTTAATCACGAAAGTCCGAATACGAAGGCGTTTGTCGATCGGGTGTTGCATTACTGGGTGACTGAATTTCATATTGATGGATTCCGATTCGATTTCACGAAGGGCTTCACAAATAAAACGGGTGACGGGAGTGCGTATGATGATTCGAGGATTTCCATTTTAAAACGAATGTCGGATGAAATTTGGAAAACAGATTCAACCGTTTATATAATTCTTGAACACTTCGCGGATAATTCGGAAGAAAAAGTGCTGACGAATTACGGAATGCTCGTCTGGGGCAACTCCAACTGGAATTATGCTCAGTCGGCGATGGGATATGCCAACGAATCGGATTTCTCATGGGGATTTTATAAAACGCGCGGTTTTTCCATACCGGGCGTCGTCACATACATGGAGAGTCATGATGAAGAACGCCTGATGTTTAAAAATAAAACCTACGGAAATTCATCTGGCAGTTACAGCGTCAAGAACGAAGAAACCGCGCTGAACCGGATAAAATTAGATATGGCCTTTTTCTTGACATTGCCCGGGCCGAAAATGATCTGGCAGTTTGAAGAACTTGGTTATGATTTTTCAATCGAACTAAATGGGCGAACCGGTGAAAAGCCGATCCACTGGGATTATTTCGATGATGAAAACCGGTTGAAATTGTACAAAACGATTCAGGCTCTATTGAATCTTCGCCGTGAAAATGAATTGTTCAAAAGTCCTGAAACCAGCGTCGAACTCAACGTCTCCGGTGCAACGAAACGGATTCGTATGTCGCATACGACAATGAGCGCCGTGATTCTTGGAAATTTCGATGTTGTCAGCCGCTCCATAGATCCCGGCTTCTATCAACCGGGAAAATGGTACGATTATTTTACGGGCGACAGTCTGGAATTAACAAATCTGAACGATCCGATCACATTAGGTCCCGGCGAACTAAAACTCTACACGACGAAGAAAATGACAGAACCCGAAGAAGGAATCCTTTCCACAATTCCGGCGACAGCTTCAATGCCTTCCCAATTTACATTACTTGGGAATTACCCGAATCCGTTCAATGCTTCAACGAAAATCCGGTACGAGGTCGAGAAACCGTCGAATCTCCGGATTGAAATTTATTCAATCGACGGGCGGCAGGTTTTCTCAAAAAAACTCGGAGTCCAGCAACCGGGACGATATGAATTCCTGTGGGATGGGAACGATATCTCCGGTAAAAATGTCGCCTCTGGCGTTTTCCTGACGGTTCTGAAAAGATCTGATCAAAGGCTTACCGGCAAGATATTGTTGATCAAGTGAGCAGTCATTTCACGATCGGATTGTCATCGGATCGCCGGTTGAACTTTTATTTGGTCGGCCGAGTATAAGGAGTTAAATTGCGCCGGAGTTGATTATGAAAGAAAAGAAGAAAATAGAAAAAACCGACAATAGTAAATTTTGGCAGGAAGTCAAGTCATGGGGGATTGTTTTACTGATTGCCCTGGGACTGAAAGCGACCATCATCGAAGCCTACCAGATTCCGACCGGATCGATGGAAGACACGATCCTGATAGGCGATTTTATGTTGGGAAAGAAATTCGTATACGGAACACGGACGCCGGATTGGATCGGAATTCCGTGGACAAAGATCGGATTTCACATTCCATGGTTTCGCCTGCCGTCGTTTAGGAAGCCACAGCAGGGCGAAGTCGTCATTTTTAAATATCCTGTCGATCCGTCGTTGAATTATGTCAAACGCTGTGTCGCCGGTCCCGGACAAACTCTGGAAGTGCGCGATAAAGTTTTAATCGTGGATGGAAAAGTATTCGAGAATCCACCGCATTCCAAATTTATCTCTCCCGTGATTTATCCGTCGGAGTGGGAAGATCCGGATATCTTTCCGCGGGACGCCGGAAATAAAGATAACTATGGACCGGTCTATGTACCCGCCAAGGGTGACACACTCTGGTTCGGAAAAGTTCCGAACGATATTATCCGCAACTGCACTCAGTTGAAAAATCACACGTTTTCCGCGAGTAGCGACCGGATGGTCATCGATGGGAAAACGGTTCAGTATTATGTCGTCGAACAGGATCATTACTTCATGATGGGCGATAACCGAGATAACAGCTGGGACAGCCGCTTTTGGGGATTTGTTCCATTCGACAATATTCTGGGGCAGGGATTGATCATTTATCTTTCCTGGGATAAAGAAATGCCGCTCTATCGGTTGGCTCATAAAATCCGCTGGAATCGTATCGGCGATTTGGTTTTATAAAAAAGAACTTGCAGTTCGATTTTTTTTCTTTTAATTTCGCATGAAGCGTTAAGCGAAGAAGTTTCCCATTATTATGAGTCCCGAAAATACTAAAAACCTTAGCATTTATATTCACGTTCCATTTTGTAAACGAAAATGCCGGTACTGTGCGTTCGCTTCCGAGGATTGTGACTTTGACAGAATCGATCCATATGTTCGCGCTCTGATACAAGAAATCGATTTGCGATCTGAATATTTGATGAAAAATCCTGAACTGATCTCGATATATTTCGGCGGCGGGAGTCCCAATCTTCTCAAACCGGAGCATATTTTCGACATTCTTTGTGCATTTCAAAAGTATGTCAAATTAAACTCGTTGCAGGAATTTACCATCGAAGTCAATCCGGGTGGCATCAATTCCGGGCTTCTCTCAAAGTATCGGAAAGCAGGCATTAATCGGATCAGCATCGGTTGCCAATCGATTCACGATCGGGAGTTGAAGATGCTCGGACGAATTCACACATCTAAAAATATTATCGATGCAGTCCGATTTGCGAGCGATTGTGGCTTTTCTCAAAGAAGTCTGGATTTTATCTATGGAATTCCGGGGCAGACGCTCGAATCCTGGTCGGAGACACTGCATCAGGCAATCTCGACTGGCGTTGAACATATTTCACTCTACAACCTGATCTTCGAAAAGGGCACGGTATTAAACACGATGCGGGAAAAGGGGAAGATAAAACCGCTGGATGAAGACCTCGAATGGCAAATGTATGATCTGGCACATCAGATGCTGGCGTCTTCAGGTTATATCCACTATGAAATATCGAACTGGGCGAAATCCGGTTGTGAAGCGATTCATAATTCGGTTTATTGGAGCGGTGGAAAATATCTGGGTTTTGGCGCCGCGGCTCATTCGTTTGATGGCGAACGGAGATGGTGGAATTATTCTGCGGTCGATGATTATCTCCGGAAAATATCGGATGGCAAGTTACCGGTAGAAAGTTCGGAATTGCTGACCGAAGCAAATGTCCTTGCTGAATATGTTCTGTTGCGGCTTCGGACAATGGGCGGGATGAATTTTCACGATTTGGAAAGATCGACCGGAATGACATCTACGGAAATACTTGAAAAATTACAAGACAAATTGAAACTGCCCGATCTCGAACAATATGGTCGGATAACCGACAATCGTTTGGTACTCAACCATCACGGTTGGTTTATCTGCGACTATATCATTGAAAACGTCTTGACGATCATTGAGGAGAAATTATGATGGTTATCAAAACACTGGATGATATTCCTAAGAAGGGAATTGAGGGCGTCGGTGTCGAAGCGGTCTCGAAGCAGGTTCTACTTTCGCAATCCGATGGTGCGCTTCATTTCACGATGCGTCGATTTGAAATCGAACCGGGTGGTTTTTCGTTTTACCATACACATGATTTCGAACATGAGATATACATTCTCGCCGGAGAAGGCGTTGTTAGGAACGATCATTCCGAAACACCAATCCATCAGGATATGGTGATTTTGGTCATGCCCAACGAAATCCACCAGATTATCAATCGCGGCCAGACGAATTTGACTTTTATCTGCGTCGTTCCGACTGTTACTTAATCTCGTTTGGTCTAATTTCGAGGTTCGGATTTCATATTACGGAACATCGCATGAGAATCGCCGATGATTTTCATGAAACCGAGAAAGACAATAAAAAATTCAAGTCGTCCGAGAAACATACCGAAAGTTTCCGTCCAGAGT
>JAQUKI010000118.1 GCA_028719225.1 Fidelibacterota bacterium
GTTCGTGCAAAGCCTGTCGATACACTTCCGCTAATCGCTAAAGCGGGAGTCGGAGTCGGAGTCCGATTTGGCGGCACTGGAATGTATATCCCCGTAGTTCTCGGCGCAGATTATTTCTTCTCACCAAAGTTGGCTGCGACAACAAGTATGACCTTTGGGGATGGATTTAGGTTAACGCTGGGAGTGGGATTCGGTTTCGGTTTTGAAAAAGAAGGCTAATATCCGGTTTTAATCTTCCTTTAAAAAAGAGTCAGGTTCGCCTGACTCTTTTTATTTTTAGACTCTATCGACCGGATGAACAATCCAGTCTTTTTCCGGAAATATCTCATCGACCGTTCCGTCCAACTTTCTCTGAACGACTTTTCCAATCTTCGCATTGGCAATGATCGCTTTACATTGGTCGCAGACAAATCGGTGACCGACAACATAAATCGTCGCACCGGTAGTACTTTGACCGTTTCGTGCGGCGAGAACGACTGCATTTGATTCGGCGTGTGAACCGACAGCCCGGCATCGTTCTAAAGATGTTCCGGACGGAATCTGATGACGATCGCGATAGCAATATCCGATTTCGAGACAGTTTGGCTGATGAGTAGGCGCGCCGTTATAACCGGTCGAAATGATGACCTTGTCGCGAACGATTACCGCACCGACTTTGTTGCGAAAACAGGTCGATCGTGTTGCTACCTGTTCGGCAATGTCCAGAAAATATTCATCCCATGATTTGCGCATATTAAGTGCTTTTTTTATCTCCGCCGGATTCATTGTCTCTGTCATTTGTTCTCCTAAAAATCAGTCACTTCGGGAAAATTTACTAAACCGGCTTCAGAAATCCACTCGTTAATTACCCGGTTTCGACTTAAAACCGTAGAAAGAGACATTTACAGATCGATTTTACTCAATAACATTCACCGGTTATTTCTTTACAATATAAAGACATCCTGAAAAATATTCCTATCACTATTAAATAATTAATATTTAAATTCAGCAAGAATGATGATATTTAAAGATAATGAGGTTTGCATGTTTGATACTATCGACCGTGTATTTTCGTACATCAAAGAAAAAAACATCATATTTATCGATCTGAAATTTTCCGATCTATTCGGCGGTTGGCATCATATCACTTTACCGGCTCCTCGATTCGATCAATTAACTCTTGAAGAAGGAATTGGTTTTGACGCTTCGTCGATGGCCGGTTTTAAATCTCTGGAAGCCGGTGATATGGTTCTTCTCCCGGACATCTATACAGGATTCAACGATCCGTTTTTTAATTATCCAACACTGAGTTTTATCTGTAATATAGCCGAAGCGGATTCGAGAAAACGTTTCGGACGCGATCCGCGATTCATCGCCCAGCAGAGTGAAGATTTCCTCAGATCGACCGGAATTGCAACCGAAAGCAAATGGGGTCCGGAGTTTGAATACTACATTTTCAATAAGGTCGATTTCCGCAACGATTCATTCTACACATATTTCAAGATCGATTCCGAAGAAGCCGAATGGGCAAATTATCAGAACGAAAGCAACCAGTCCGGTTATCAAATCGCGCATCATAAAGGTTATCATGCCATCCCGCCCTTCGACGTTTTAAACAACATCAGGACGGAAACTGTGCACGTTCTCGAATCCTGCGGCGTTCCGATAAAATACCACCATCATGAAGTCGGTTCATCCGGACAGGTTGAGATCGAAGTTGTTCTTGGATCGCTGACACGGATGGGCGACATAGCGATGTTAACAAAATATATCGCAAAAAACGTCGCGAAAAAATTCGGAAAAACGGCGACCTTCATGCCGAAACCACTCTATCAGGAAGCCGGTAGCGGTATGCATTTTCACCAACATTTGTTCAAAAACGGTCTGCCTTTATTCTACGACAAATCCGGTTACGGCGGACTCAGTCAGTTAGCATTATCATACACCGCCGGAATTCTTAAACACGCACCGGCATTGACGGGATTGACAAATCCGTCCACAAATTCTTTCCGTAGACTCGTGCCCGGATACGAAGCGCCAGTGAGTCTTTTCTTCAGCCTCGCAAACCGCAGTTCTGCCGTGAGAATTCCAAAATACACTACCAATCCGATGGAAAAACGCATCGAATTCAGGCCACCGGATGCCACCTGCAATCCGTACATTGCCATGTCTGCGATGCTTTTGGCAGGAATCGATGGAATTCAGAATAAACTGGACATCCGCCAGGAAGGTTTCGGTCCATTCGACGTAAATCTTTTCGCCAAGGAGAATGGACACGTTCGTGAGAAAATTACCAGTATTCCAACTTCGCTGGAAAATGCGCTCGATTGTTTAAATCGCGACAACGATTTTCTCACGCGCAATGCAATTTTTCCGCCGGATCTGATCTCGACATGGATTCAGGAAAAAATGAATAAGGATTTACTTGAAGATCGAAATCGTCCGACGCCATATGAGTTTCTCCTTTATTACGGAGTTTAAAAATATTTCATCTCTTACTTCTAAATTTGCCTGAGATGTTTTAAGTTTTAGTCGGTTTTCCGAAGTCACTTTACAAAAAGAAAACGAAAAACTGAAAGGATTACTCTCCATTGCTTTTCATCGAAAGCCAAATTTTTCCAACTCTTAACCATTCAGGGAGTCAACATGAAAAAATTAACCATTCTGTTCGTCGCGGTGATGATGATGTCAGGTAGCGCGGCGAATTCACAAACGCGCGAGCGTTCATCGATCCCGGTCCAATACACATGGGATTTGACGCAAATCTATCCGACCGATGAATCCTGGCAAACGGTCAAATCCATTTTTGTCAGCCGGTTAGACGAAATTTCAAAATATCAGGGTAAAATCGGTACTTCAGCAGAAAACCTGTATGACTGTCTGAATCTACGAAGCGAGATGACGAAAGAGTTGGTACGGCTTTACGTCTATACGAACTTAAAATCCGATATGGACACGAGAGATTCTAAAGTTTTGGCAATGAAACAGGAAATGAGTCAAATCTCGACAGATTTCGGTTCGAAATACTCGTTTATCGATCCAGAAATTCTCAAGATCGATCCAAAGACTATCGACAAATTTTTTGCCGAAAAGAAAGAATTAAAAGTTTTCAAGTTTTACATCAACGACCTTCAGCGCAGTCAGAAGCACATGCTGTCGGAAAAAGAAGAGAAAATTGTCGCTGAAGCCGGATTAATCTCTGATGCGCCATATTCAATTTACGGAATATTTTCAAACGCCGATTTTCCCTATCCGGACATGATCTTGAGTGACGGAAACAAAATCCACATCGATCAAGCCAGTTTTGGTAAATATCGTACACTTGAAAATCGTAAAGATCGCGAAGCCGTTTTCCAGACATTTTTTGGAAGATTATACGAATATCGCCTGACATTCGGCGCTCAGCTGGACGCAAATGTGAAAAAGGATATGTTTTATGCCCGCGTCCGCGGTTATGATAATTCCCTCGCGAGCGCACTTGACAGAGGCAACATTCCCATCGAAGTTTATAAGACGCTAATCCGCAACGTCAATGACAATCTCAGTTCTTTTCACCGCTATTTAAATCTCAAGAAAAGAATGCTGGGCGTCGAACAACTGAAATATTCCGATCTCTATGCGCCTGTCGTCAAAGGGATCGACACTGAATATTCCATCGAAGACGCGAAGAGGTTGATTCTTTCGGCGTTGAAGCCACTCGGGACGGAGTACTCCAACACGATAAATCGCGCATTCAGCGAACGATGGTTGGATATGTATCCGACTCCCGGAAAACGCAGTGGCGCCTACTCCAACGGTTCTCTATACGACGTTCATCCGTACATGTTGCTCAATTTCAACGGAATGTATCAGGACGTCAGCACAATGGCACATGAGTTGGGACATACGATGCACAGCTATTTTTCCAACAAGAATCAACCGTACCCGACATCGGATTATTCAATTTTCGCCGCTGAGGTTGCCTCGACTTTCAACGAAATCCTGCTGTTTCATTACTACTTAAACACTGTGAAAGACGATAACATGCGGCTTTCGCTTCTGATGGAATATCTTGATGGCATTAAATCGACTGTCTTCCGTCAGACACAATTCGCCGAATTCGAATTGCGCATCCATGAAATGGCTGAATCTGGCGAACAATTGACCGGCGACAGCATGACAGAACTTTATAAAAATATCGTCCGCGCCTACTATGGCCACGATAAAGGTATTTGCTTTGTTGACGACGTCATCAACATCGAATGGGCTTACATTCCGCATTTTTACTACAATTTTTACGTTTATCAGTATTCGACTTCATGGACAGCGGCAACGGCATTGGCCGAAAAAGTCCGCAACGGTGAAAAAGGAGCCCTCGAAAAATACATCACGTTCCTATCATCCGGCGGTTCGGATTATCCAATCAATCTTCTGAAAACGGCAGGCGTCGATATGACGACATCCGACCCGTTCAGTAAGACGATGAAAGAAATGAATTGGGTCATGGATGAGATTGAAAAGATACTAGCAAAGAGAGAATAAAGGTTCTTGGATTCAACTTTCAGCCGTTAAAATCATCATGGCGCCGTAAATCTGCACTTTATCTTTTAATTAAATATCTTTGGCTGAAGAATTCCGAAAACTGGACAACGAAAGATGAAAATCGTTATGCTGTCATATTGAAAAATCAGTTGGCAGTCATTCGCATCTGAAATTGTATAAAACTTTTCCGGGAGTTTTGGTCTTTGACAACGATTGAAGACGCAGAGAGATTTTTCAAACGCCGGTATTTTTCGGTAACTCATTCCCCGGCTGAAATCGACCATTGGTGTTGCCAAAATTTAAAAAAGATAACTGGAAGACTTGCTGACTTCGATAAAATTTCATATTTCCATCGGACTTGCCGAAGGTTTTAACTTAAAATTTCAACAAATCAAATCCATCGCAAGAGGCTTTCAGGATTTTAATAATTTCCAAATCGCTATCCTCTTTCACATAGGCATTTTGAATATGTTTTCAAATTAAACTCGGAAGTGCTAAATATTTTACCACGCCAGTAACAGAACCAGCGAACTAGACACATGAATAATTACTGACTGGAAGAGAAATTTTCTTGCAATATGCAAAACAGTCTAATAAATTTTTCGCAATTGATAGAAGTGAAACTTATCATATTGAAAAACAGAAAGTTTTTCACATATAAATCCGGAAGGAGCCTATATGAGAGTCAGATTCTGGGGGGTTCGCGGATCCATTCCGACGCCTCCTACGAGCGAGCAGATTCGGGCAAAGATTCTAAAAGCCTTTAAAAATTTTTCTTCAGAAAAAGATTTCAATTTAAATCAGGTCGAAGAATATTTAATGCATTCTTCCGTCGTTGATACGGGATTTATCGGCGGGAATACTTCCTGCATCGAAGTACGTGCAGACGATAAAATTTTGATATTCGATATGGGAAGCGGACTCAAACGTCTGGGTAATCATCTTCTCAAGCATGAAAAAACAAAGAACGGCCTTGAACTTCACATTTTTATGAGTCATACACATTGGGACCACATTCTCGGTTTGCCGTTTTTCGTACCGGCTTTTTTCCCTAACAACAAACTCATTTTCTACAGCGTCCATCGGAACCTGCGAGATCGTTTAGAGACTCAGCAGGATTATCGCTTTTTCCCTGTTTCACTCGACAGCATGTCTTCAAAAAAGGAATTCGTTCAAATCGCCCATAAACAAACCATATCAATCGGTAACGTAACCGTGTCGAATATCCCGCTCTATCATCCGGGCGGCTCTTTCGGATTCCGCGTGGAATGCGGGGGAAAAGTGTTTGTTTACGCCACGGATTCGGAGTACAAAGATCAAAGTCGCGAAGCCGTTACTCAAAACTCGAAGTTTTTCCGTGATGCCGATCTTCTTGTTTTCGACGCGCAATATACATTTGAAGAATCCATACACAAAGAAGACTGGGGACATAGTTCCGCACTTATCGGAGTCGATTTTGCCATGGACGCAAACGTCAAGCGACTCGCGCTCTTTCACCATGAACCAGAACGTGACGATTTTGAAATCTATGAAATCCTTAAAAAATCTCTCGATTACAAACGGATCAATTACCCGGAATCCAAATTGGAAATCCTTTTAGCAACCGAAGATCTCGAGATCGAATTATAATGCCGGTATTTTTTATTATTTCATACAAAATATACCCTGTAACATTCGGAGTGAAACCGAGGTGACCGAAATGGACATCAAAACAAAAATCAGCATCATAAATCAAATTCCTGAAATCGAAAAAGTGTGCGATTCCGTATCAGCCTTCGGCGAAGAAAACGGCCTTTCAACTAAAATCATCTTTGCATTTCACCTCGCTCTGGATGAAATTTTAACGAACATCATATCATATGGCTACCGAGACAAGGACGAGCATGTCATTGATATCAATCTTTCCTTGCAAGCGGGCGCGCTGGCTCTCGAAATTCTCGACGACAGTGTTCCGTTCGATCCATCTGAAGCACCGGTTCCGGACATAAATCAACCGCTTGAAGAACGTAAAATCGGCGGACTTGGTATTTATCTTGTGAAAAATCTGATGGATGAAGTCGAATACAAATCCAAAGATGGTATCAATCGGTTGACTTTGAAAAAGAAATTTTAATCTCTTTTACTAATTGAAAGGAAGACAATGATTATCAAGACTGATAAGATTGATCATATCAACATTTTTTCAATTCAGGGACGGCTTGATTCCAACTCCTCCGGCGATCTCGAGCGACAATTAATTTCACTGATCGATCAGGGAGAAACCCATTTTATTTTAGATTTTTCAGCACTTGAGTATATCAGTAGCGCGGGGCTTCGAGTACTGTTACAAGCCGCAAAAAAACTGAATGCCATTCATGGAAAAATGACTCTTTGTTCAGTTAGATCCGAAGTTAAACAGGTTTTTGACATCGCTGGATTGACGTCAATTTTTTCGATGTTCAACGACCCAAATTCTGCTGTCAAGGCACTAATGTAAATCGGGTAATAATTTCCACTAATCGGACTTCTTTACAGAAATAGTTCCACTCGTCCCTATCCAGGAGATCGTTTGGATTTAATGTTTTTCCAATATTAAAGATTTGAAATAATATCCAGCCCCTGCGGCGGTGGCATGACCCAGCGAACGGGTTGAATCGTTCCGTCTTTCCGAATTGTACGTTCCACTTTCTTACATTTGATTACGGAATGTTCGATAAACAGATCGTCTTCGATGACAGAACCGAAAACGTATGTTGTTCCCTTGATCGTGACATTATTTCCGACGATTGTGGGAAATTCATCGCTTCCCGTTATGATAACGCTTGACTCGATGCTCGTGTCATCGCCAATCTGAACATTTCCCTTCAACATGTCACCTCGCATGATCGTACAGTTTTTCCCAATAACCATTGTCTGATTGGAATAAGTACTCAGCGAAACGCGCTCATGAATTTTTGTGTCTTTTCCAATAATGATATTACCATCCAGTGAACTGCCGGACCGGATTGATACGCCATGACTTAGCCGGACGTTTTTCCCGATATGAACACCTTTACCGATTTCGATGTCCAACGGCGGTTGCTTTGCGTCGAGGGTTAAAATTTGATGAACGACTTCGTCCGCAATAAAAAAATCATCTTCATCTTCGATAAAAATGATGTCGCGCAGTTGTTTCCAGACTTTCTCACGGGCAATGGCTTCCATTTCACCGAGGACGCTTTTTACATTAAAACCGATTACCGCCGAATCATCATTAACGGTATAGGCACCGACGCTGATCCCATTTTGATTGAAAAGGGAAATGATGTCGGTTAAATAAAGTTCGCCCTGAACATTATCCGGTGTCAAACGATTGATGAAATTCGAAAGATGCCGATAACTGACGGCATAAACGCCGGCGTTGTATTCCCGTAATTTTACTAAATCATTCTTACTAAAACGATAGCAGCGTTTATTATAAAATATTTCGTAGTCT
>JAQUKI010000119.1 GCA_028719225.1 Fidelibacterota bacterium
CCGAAGTTCTCATTTCAGATATCGTGAACGATCCGACAAAATGGGAGGGAAGCCTCGTTCTGATCAAAGGTGAAGTTGTCGAACGCGCCGATAATGTCGGTGGCGGTAGCAATGTCGTCGTCGAAGACGTCACCGGAAGAATTACGGTTCGTATCTGGAACACAACGAATGCATTGTTCAATAGTCTGGGCGTTTTAGTCAACACACATACGGATTCGTTATTAACTGTCGGAAACCGAGTGAATATCAAATGTATCGGAAGTGTTTACAGTTCAGCAGCGCAGGTTTTGCTCGGATATGCCGACGATGTCAGTCCGTATACGGAAGGTGAAGCCGGAACGGAAAAAACGAAACTGAAAACATCGCCGTATCCATTCGTTCCGCAACTCGGCGAAGTCTTGAATTATTCTTATGAATATCCGTCGAACTGCCGCGTTATTTTGCGGGTTTACGATATAGCCGGAAGATACGTCACGACGCTTGCCGACGATTATAAGGCGATCTCATGGCATTTGGACGGAAAATGGGACGGCAGGAACGAATTCAACGATCTGATGGCCCCCGGTAACTATCTCTTCATTTTGGAAGCCACTAATAAAACGACCGGAAAAACGACGACAAAAGTCGCGCCCGCCGTCATAGGAGTCAAACTCAAATGAAACGGATCAATTGTCTCATCATCTTACTTTTAGCGACGACGTTGAGCGCGCAGGTTTTTACCGATTTTCCCGAAGTTTCCGCGCCGGTTAGCGGTTCCGGCTCCTCTTCAGTCGCAACCGTTCAGGATGTGTGGGCGTCGATCGTCAATCCGGCTGGACTCAGCCGCGTTGAGTCGATTCAGGTCGTCACTTCATTTTTTCGACCGTATGGAATGTCGTTTTACATGAATCAAACCGCCGGAATGGCCGTTCCAATCGGAGAAAAGCTTGGAACGATCGCATTGACTTACAGCGGAACTTCGACAGAATATTCCGGAGAAAAATTATCATCGGAAAACGCCTTTCGGCTTTCTCACGCACTTTTCATTCAGCGTGATATTAATTCGACATTAGCATTCGGTTATTCGCTGAATTTGTACTATCTGGATTACGGGAAATCCGCCGGAAGTTCGGGTGATGGAAGCGACGGCGTCAATCTCGGCTCGGGTGTCGGTTTCGGCGTAGATGTCGGCGTTCAGGCGAGTCTGCATGAACGAACATGGATCGGCCTTACTGCGAAAAACGTCAACAGTCCGGAAATGGGAAGTTCGCTCTCGTCATCAAATCTGCCGCGGTCGATTTCTGTCGGTTTCGGATATGAACCCTACGAAGGAATGACCACCGGCTTTGTCATCGAACAACCTTTCGGCAATCATTCGACCCAATATCGCGGTGGGATCGATTACCAAATCGCGAATTGGCTGATCCTTCGAACCGGTGTGAATACGGCGCCGAACCGGATCGCTCTCGGTTTTGGGCTTCGGAAGTTTGGGCTTGGCATCGATTACGCTTTCCTGAGCCATCCGATTTTACCGGCAACACATCAATTCAGTTTGTGTTATGATTTCAAGAAATAAGCATTTTTCAGTTCTATTCGCTCTTGCTTTTTGGGCGTCATTTACAGGGAATATCAACGCCCAGGATTCGACATCTGTGATCATTGATTTAAATAATGCCAGCGAGCAGGAAATAAACCAATTACCCGCAACGCCGACACAACTCAAAGACCTGATCGACTACCGGTTATACGTCGGCAATTTTCAGAGCGTGTATGATCTGCTGAAAATCGAAAGCATCGATTATGAAACGTTCATCAAGATCAAACCGTTGGTGCGCATCTCGCCGACGATTCTCGAAGAGAGCGGAAAACGGATCGAAGACAACTATTACAAGGTCGAGCAATGGATTTCCAACGAAGGCGCGAGCGAAAGTTACGTAGATGAATGGATCGACCGACTGTCGAATCCAGTGAACGTCAACGAGATCGGAATGTTCGATTTGCTGAATCTTTCAAGCGTCTCACCGGTCGATGCGGTCGCCGTCATGAATCGCCAGAAACTTGGCGAGATCAAGAACCGGAACGATCTGCGGAACACAGATAATCTGTCCTATTACGGTTTCTCGGGCCTGGAAGATTTCATCCGGTACGATGAACCGGCAACCAAAGAACGGTTTGGCGGAAGTTACACGACCGTCATCAAGAACATCACCCTCAGCCAAACGCCGAGCGACGATGCGACTTCTTTTCTCGAGTTCAAGTCCCGGAACGTTCCACTGGATACTTATCACAAACTCCGGCTTCACTGGGGCAACGACCTGAAATTCGAGATTTCGACCATGCGGAATCTTGGCGAGCCGACCATTGAGAAAAGTTGGACAAAAGCCGATCTTCCTGAGATCAAATCTTTCTTTGAAATTCGGAATCTCTCTCTGCTCGGCATTCACCTGAATCAGATCATCGTCGGCGATTATATGGCTTCTTTCGGTCAAGGTGTGACGATGGAATCGACCGACTTCTTTATGTCGAGAAAAACCGGCTACGGCTTTCGTAAACGCGTCAATGGAATCAGCGGCGACATTTCCCGAACCATGGAATACGGACTTCGCGGCGCGGCAGTCGAGGCGGAGTGGAAAAAGTTGCTGGGCGCTGGTTTTATTTCATTGAAAGATAGAGACGCCGTTGTTAACGATGATGGCTCATTCTCGACATTCATCACGATGTATCCGCGGTTGAATTACGGACTCTACGACAGTATCCCGAATCCGATGATCAAATCCGTGAAAGAGTTACTGTTCGGCGGAAACGTTAAATATTCGATATTCCCCGGAACATATATCGGCGGAACGATTTATCACAGCTATTATAACCGCGTTCTCGATCCGCAGATCAAGGCGACGCTTTTAAATTCTTCCGGGCGCGGAAAATACATGACACAGATCGGGAATTCTGCCGATAGCGAGATCGAGGCGTCCTATTCGTCCGACTGGAGTTCGGATTTCTTGAAAAACGCGCGGTCGCAAAGGCGGATTTACGGGCTGGAATTCATGTCTGTCATTAAGAACATGTCGTTTCAGGGTGAATTCGCGCAATTAGATAAAAATGAAAAACTGACCGATGTCAAAGACGATCCGAAAGCTTATGTTTTGTCCGGTTATATCCAGTTCGATAACTTCAATTTCCTGCTTTTATATCGAAATTACGATCTGGAATTTGACAATCCATACCAGCGTTCCTTCAGCAACTATCAGCGGTTCAAAGGAACTATTTACGAAGACAGTTATTATCTGAAGGATCCGGTTCTCGGTTATTTGTATTCCGGAACGGCGCAACCGCAGGCTGAAAAAGGACTTTACTATTCGACGCGCTATCAGATTAGCAGATCGTTGGTCGCTACCGTCGAACAGGACATCTGGCAACGTGTCGCGGATAAAGCGCAATTCAGCCGGATGGTCGCCCAGATAGATTATCGGCCGGTGTTCAAACTCCGGTTCAGAATTCGTCAGAAGTGGCAGAATCGCGACAAGACGAACGAACTGACTTCATCGTATTATCAGGCGAATGAGACGCGATTGCAGGCAATCATGCGGCTATCGCGCTACGATCAGGTTTCTATTTTATACGCGATCAATTTTACACAATTCGTTCCGCGTTCGCGATTGGTTTACAGCGCAGATGATCTGGGAACTTCATACGTCGGGAACGCCGGTTCACCCGGCAAAGCGCTCGGCATGACCGTTACGCACAATGTGAACGAACGGATTAAACTGATCGGCTCGTTGATGACATATCAGGGTTTTCTGTGGAATTTTGAAGATACGGATTTCCGCGTTTTTAGCACCGACACGCAATCGTTGCACGGCTGGCTGACCGTTTTTTCAAGGCTTTCACAAAATATTTCTCTGCGGATGAAATACAGTTTCGATCTGCACGAGCCGATGACGAACATCATCGACGGCAGAAACGAAGTTATTGGCGTGACCGATACCGATTACTATCCGACGGTGGATGATCCCAATACTCAGACTTTTTATTCGGATTTTAGAATACAACTCGATTACAGGTTTTAAGACATGATAATCAAAAAACACCATACAACTATTTTGACAAAAAGCGTGATCTTATGCGCTCTGTTTTTCGTTCAAATCGCGACGGCGCAAAGTTATTTCAGCCCGATCGTCGACGATGTTCCGGAAGGAATTTTCGCCCGGCAAACAGCGCTGGGATTTTCACAATGGGGAGGAGCGGGATCGTCCGTTTCTCTGTTGTCAAATCCGGCGTTGTTGGCTTCGACCGACGCAAAACACATAAACTTCGATGGAAATGTCACCGGTCTGAGCACTATGGAAAAGAGATCGTTTCCCGTTGTGGATTCATTTGGCGATTTTCTCGCCGACAATGTTTATGTCGTCAACAAAGGTTTGTATCCATCGGCGACTGCCGGATTGAATGTTCGTCTGTTCGGCCGGTTATTTCTCGCCTGCCGGATCGACCAATCGCAGGCGCGACATGTCGATTATGACGAAGAAGTTCGCGGTGCGGCAGCCAGCGGAACATACAACCGCGATCCGCTGGTCGGTTACAACCGGATTTATAACGTTGGCAGTTTAAAAAATATTGCATTCGGCGCGGCATTCAGTCCGTTGAAAAACCTGACGCTCGGAGGCTCGGCTCAACTGATCGGTTTTTCTAACATTCAGGACAAATATGAAATCGAAGTGGTGCGGAAAAGCGATTATTTATCCTCCGACGGAACGGTCACATATAAAAACGATGTCGGGACTGAAACGGCTTTTCGTGGTGTCATCGGCGCCAGTTACAAACTCTTTGACCGGTTGAACGTTTCGTTGGCTTATCAAACGCCATACAAGATAGAATACAAGTCGCAAACGATGGAGTTCTTCGAAAATTCTGAGGATGTACTCGATTCATTAAATATCGATTCGCTCGGCGTTTTATCGAAATCGGAATACAAGTATCCGCAGCAAATCCGGCTGGGATTCTCTTTCAAACCGACGAACGTCATCCCGACGGAGATTTTTTTCGACCTGATCTATCAAAATTGGAAATCCTTCGATGTCAAAACGACTGCTGCCGCATCAGCAAATCCGGCAGATATTCCAGGTGATCTGATCGATCTCAAGTTCAATATGAAAGATGTCTGGAAAGTGAAATTCGGCGTCGAACATCAGTTATCCTCCGGCGTGCCGCTCAGATTCGGTTATTATTATGACCCGAGTCCGATGGACGAAAGTCTGAACCGAAACTGGTTCACAGTCGGAACAGGATTTAAGGTTGGAAAAATGACGGTCGATGTTTCCGGCGCTTTCACGAATGGCGAATACCGCGCATACGATCTTTTCCCGATTTCCGTCGAGGAACGCGCAACTAAAGACACGGTTCGCGAAACATATTTAATGGGTCAAGTCAGCGTTCAATACACTTTTTAGCCGATGAAGAAACTAATTTATCTTATCATCATTTTTTCGGTTATGTTGACAAGTTCTGCCTTTTCGCAACGCAAAGCCGAATATCCCGAATCGGAATTTCTCAAACTGACGATCATTTTTACGAATGATGTTCATGGCGGGATCGACCGATCGGAAGCAACATTCATCAATCCGGATTTCCCACCGATGCTGGGCGGCGGCGCCATCGCCGGCAGATATATTCTCCAACAAAGGGAACTCGCCATGAAAAACAATTGGGGATTTCTGGCGCTTGATGCGGGCGATTTCTATCAGGGTACTCCGCTTGGAACGCTCAGCGAAGGTGAATCCATCATTCAGTATATGAATACCGTCGGTTATGATGCGATGACGATCGGTAACCACGATCTGGATAACGGGTGGCAGAATTTAAAGAAATTGTCGGAGTCGGCAAGTTTTCCGTTCATTGCGTCCAATTTATACCGAAAATCAACCGGGCAACTTGTCGAATTTGTCAAACCGTACGTTATCAAAGAAATCCAGGGAATCAAGGTTGGAATCGTTGGTATCGTGACCGACATTACGCTCGAAATGAGTTTTCCCGAACATGTTCAAGACCTCGATTTCCGGTCGGAAATAGAAACGTTAAAACGGATCATTCCACAGATGCGTCAGGAAGGCGCGCAGATAGTCATTTGCGAAACTCACGCGTGGTTAGATTACGATCCGCAGATCGGTTATCTGAAAATGGAGAAGGACATCCGCGAAGGTAAACAGTTTCCCGAAAAAGGAGCCAGCGCGATGGAGATCGCCCGGGCTGTTCCCGGAATCGACATCATGTTTACCGGACATTTGCATCGAGGATTTTACAAACCGTGGGAAGATCCGGTCAACCATACGTTAATCTTTCAAAATTACGCTAATGGTAGCAATCTTGGACACGTCAATTTCTACGTTCATCGTCAAACCGGAACGCTGGCCGGTTATGATTTTGTCAGCGACGACGGCGCGATTTTTACTCTTTTTGAGGATGACTTTTTGCCCGATCCGAAAATTGCTAAACAGATCGATGATTTGGTAAAAAAGGCGGAAGCGGGATTCGATGAAGTCATCGGAAATGCCAGAAGTAAGCTCACGCGGTCGAATGAAGGCGAATCGTCGATGGGTAACTTTGTGGTTGACGCGATGAGAATCGAATCAAATGCCGACGTTGCATTCTCCAACCACGGCGGCGTTCGCGCAGAACTTTCAGCAGGACCGATAACGCCACGGGATTTGTTCAAGGTCATGCCGTTTGGTAACAGACTGGTCATATTTAATGTGTCTGGTGAATTCATCAAATCGGTTATCGAAGACCGCGTTGCCGGTAGCAGTCGCGGCATGCTAATCTCCGGCGCGCAAGTCGTAATCGATAGAAGTAAGCCGGATGGAAGCCGCGTCGCGTCTTTTACAATTGGCGGCAAACCGGTCGATCCTAAAAAAATCTACAGATTAGCCGTTTCCGATTATCTCGCCGAGGGAAATTCGGGATTTGATCGCCTGACACAGATTGCGCCGGAATATATCGTTTTCACCGGAACATTACTCAGGCAGACGATGATCGACTATGTCCGCAAACATTCGCAGATCGTCTCTACGCTTGATGGCCGCTGGAAAGAAACCAAGTAAAATATGACAGTATATTGTATGACTAATCAAAGAATATCCTGTATATTCTTGATATTGGTACTGACATTTTCATCCGCCGTATCCCAAAACGGAAATAAATATTATCTGACATACGATGATTTTATCAGAGGTTTGGAGACACCGGTTCAATCGGTTCTTAATCGTCCGTTTTACCGTGCGCATTTTGAACAGGGGAAAATGACCGAACTGGCGACAATCGATTCCACAGGTTCTATAAATCATTTGGCTTCTTATCGATATGGAAAATCCGGGAATGTGTCCGAAGTACGCGAAATCGATTCAACCGGACGACTCATTTCTCTGACATCTTATCTTCCTGATAGTTGGCAGAAAAGACTGATGCAGAAAAAATTAGGAAACCTATGGAAACCTTCCGGCAACGAATTGTCAACGCGAACTCTTTTCGATTCGACTGCGAAACCAATCGAACATCGTATTTATTCTGTCAACGGTGAGTACGTTGGAAAAATCGGATATTCTTATGATGAACGCGGCGATCTGATCGAAGAAATTTGGGAGGACGGGAAGGATAATAGTCTGCTCGAGAAGTATACGTTTTCATTTGATTATGCCGATTCGATTCAGACGATCGAACAATTTGATGCTAACGGGAAAACGATCAGTTCAGTCAAACTCCGGATACTATCCAAATAAAACTATTTTAATTTCTTACTGAGCGCTTCCGCCTGCAAGATTAAGGGCGAACCCGTATCGGCGTCCTTCCAAAGATTTAAAAAGTGTTGAAGATAAATGTTAGCTTCGGTTTTTCTCCCGATAGACAGATTG
>JAQUKI010000120.1 GCA_028719225.1 Fidelibacterota bacterium
CGCCGAGTTGCTCGAAAAGGCGAAAGCGCTGGGAGATGTTTTAATTATCGAGTGAATTCGGATGAATCAGTCAGACGGTTAAAAGGCAAGAACCGGCCGATCAATTCTGAGACTGACCGGGTTGAAATGTTGGCAGCGCTTGAATCGGTCGATTTCATCGTTATTTTTTCTGAAGACACACCGGCGGAAATCATTGCTGAAATCCGACCGCAGATTTTAGTCAAAGGTGGCGATTATCACATCGGAAATATCGTTGGAAGAGAAACCGTTGAATCCGATGGTGGGCAGGTTGTCGTCATTCCTCTGCGCAAAGGAAAGTCAACGACGGGATTGATCGAAAAATTGAAAGAAAACTGAATTGTAACTTGATTATCAAACGCACAACGTCTAACTTTCAACCCGGTACTTGAAGTCGTTGACTAAACTCATTGAATAGAAAGAATGAACTAATGAGATTGATTATTATTTTTTTTCTAACCAGTATTCTGGCTTTTTCCCAAACTAAATCCACCGAACTTACCACTAACAATTCAACAAATAACACAGCGCCTGTCATCGATTCTTCCGACGAAAAGGATGATTCTGAAGATCAGGAAGATTTGTTCGACCTGCTCTTTTCCGATGCAAAATCGTTTTATGTAGAGGCGCTGATCTCCGGGTTTTATCATGACACAACGGAAGTTAAATATTGTTTTGATCGAACTTTCGAGATCGTTGCCGAAATCAGTGAACTTGACACGTTGACTCCCCCGGAACATGATGAACTGATCAGGTTTTGTGAAAAACTTACATTCGATTATCAAAGTCAATTTTCATTTCTGAACGGCGATACGGGCACGACCGGCGTAGCGTTCATTAGAAATTACATCAGTGAAAAAGTCATTGACACCGTCAAAGTCGGCGAAGATGAGCTGGTTGTCCTTGATGATCGCCCGGGTCATCTGCCGATCGTTACATCAAAGAAGATAGATCGGATTGTCAGCTATCTGTCGAGTAATAAGAGTTTTCAAGGCTGGCTTGATAATTCGGGGTTGTATAAAGACCTCATGATGCCGATCATCAAGAAATATGAATTACCGGAAGAAATTTTTTATTTAGCGCTAATCGAAAGCGGATTTAATACATCGGCTTATTCGTATGCAAATGCGGCAGGCCCGTGGCAGTTTATCGCGGGAACCGGCGCTCGATACGGACTAAAACGAAATTGGTGGGTCGATGAACGTCGGGATCCGATCAAATCGACGGAAGCCGCCGCTCATTATCTCAAAGACCTGTATGCGCAGTTCGATGACTGGTTTTTAGCGATGGCCGCATATAATTGCGGCGAAATGAATGTCTGGCGTGCGATTCGCCGGGAAGGAACCCGCGATTTCTGGAAACTGAAAACACTACCCAGACAGACGCGCGATTATGTTCCGACATTCATGGCCGGTATTATCATCGCCCAGCATCCCGAAAAATACGGCTTTACAAATACGCCGAAAGAAACGTGGAAATGGGAAGAAGTTGTCGTCGATCGTTCCTATGAATTCGAGCATATTTCCAAAGTAGCGGACGTTCCCGTCAACGTGCTCAAACAATTCAATCCGGAATTGAGAAGATGGGTCACACCGCCCGAAGTAGAAAGTTATGCGCTTCGCGTTCCCATCACTAAATCGCAGGGACTTTTGGAAAAACTGCACGAACTTCCGCCTGCCGAGCAACCCAAACCGGAATGGCAGACGCATCGCGTAAGAAAAGGGCAGACGCTGAATTTTATCGCTAACCGTTACGGTACGACGGTTTCGGCATTGATCGCAGCCAATAATATTACCAACAAGAATCGGCTCCGGGTCGGCCAAACCCTTCGAATTCCTACCGATAAATACTACGCGCCGCCGAAATATAAAACCTCCACCTCAACTCAAAATAAAGTCACGTATGTCGTTAAACGCGGCGATACGTTGACCCAAATTGCGAATCGCTATAACACGACAGTCGCGAAAATTCGCACTTGGAATAAACTCTCGACCAAGAAATCTATCTATCCCGGTCAGAAATTAGTGATATATAAAAAATCAAATAGTTAAAACCTTTGAAAAAATCCGACAGAATCATTTCGGTTGTTGTTCTTTCGGTTTTAGTATTTCTGGTAATTGTGCTTTATACGGCGGGTTTAAGCAATAAATCCGGACGATCGGTTCGCGGCGGCAGCAATTTGATCGCTATCATCGAATTGAACGGAATGATCCTAACACCGGAGAAGTTCATCGAAGAATTCCAGAAATTTGCAAAACGGCGCGATATTCGCGGGATCGTTCTGCGCATCAATTCACCCGGTGGCGATGTCGCCGCATCACAGGAAATATACTCGGCTGTGAAGCGGGTACGTGATTCCGGAAAACCGGTTGTTGCTTCAATCGGAAGCGCCGGCGCATCGGGCGCTTATCTCGTTGCTTTAGGCGCGAATAAAATCGTTGCTAATCCCGGGAGTATAACCGGAAGCATCGGTGTGATTATCGATTTCCCGGTCGTCGTGAACCTCATGAAAAAAATCGGCATCGAAATGAAAGTCGTAAAAAGCGGTGAGTACAAAGATGTTGGATCGCCATTTAAACAGTTAGAAGAATCAGATCGCGCTCACCTGAAAAATGTGGTGGATGATTTACAATCTCAATTTGTGGATGTCGTTGTCAATGAGAGACATCTGCCAAAAAATAACTTGGTAGAAATTGCGGACGGACGTATCTTTACGGGTTCTCAGGCAGTTCAGTTAGGTCTGATTGACACTTTAGGTACTTTGGAAGACGCCATCACACTGACTGGCAGACTGGCCGGAATGACGCAAAAACCTGAGACGGTTATTTCAAAAAAGAAGAAGAAATCATTGCTCGATCTGTTGTTTTCCGACGTCGAAGAAGTGGCATCGATGACAACTCAAACGCCGGCAATCGAGTATCTTTGGAAGTAAAGGAGACCCTATCATGACAAAAGCTGATTTTGTCAACATCATTTCAAACAAGACTGGCGTTTCAAAAGCCGAGACAGAAGCCGTCGTCGAAGGCTTCATCGCGACACTCGTGGATGCCATGCAGCGCGGAGACCGAGTTGAAATTCGCGGACTGGGAAGTTTTATCCTGAAGAAAAGAAAACCGAAAAAAGCACGTAATCCCGGCACCGGTGAGGAAATTCATCTCCCTGAACGGGTTGTGCCGTTTTTTAAACCATCCAAGTTGCTGAAGAAAGGCATCGTGGTTGGCGTAAACGATATTGGAAAAGAATAAACCGGAATAAAAGGAGTATTTCTGTATGCCCTGTGGTAAAAAAAGAAAAAAGAGAAAGATCGCTACACATAAGCGTAAAAAACGTCTCAGAAGAGATAGACACAAAAAGAAACTTAGATAGTCGATGATCTTATGGAGAGAGTGGTGGCGATAATACATCGTCACCGCTCTTTTTTTATGGACGAGAGAATCTTTAGTGTTTCCGAGATCAGCAAAGAGATCCGGCGAATTGTTGAGGAATATATCCCGTCGGTTTGGATCGAAGGGGAAGTTACCAACTTTATGCAAAGTCGCGCAGGACATATTTATTTCTCACTGAAGGATTCGTCGGCACTTATCGATTGCGTCGTCTGGAAAAGCAACACATCGTCTATCCGGTTTCAGATCGCGAATGGGATGCGACTGATCGTTCGCGGCGATGTCACGACTTACGGCGCGCAATCAAAATACCAGATCAATATCCGGGAAATTCGGACAGGCGGATTTGGGAATTTGTACGTCGCTTTTGAAGCGTTGAAAGAAAAACTCAGCAAAGCCGGTTATTTCGACGAATCCCGCAAAAGGGAAATTCCCAGGTTTCCCACACGCGTCGGTATCGTCACCAGTCCGACTGGCGCTGCAATTCAGGATATGTTGCAGATCAGCCGTCGTAGGAATCCGGCGGTGGAGATCGTGCTTTATCCGGCATTGGTACAAGGTGAAGATGCCGCCGATTCGATCGTTGCCGGGATTCGGACATTCAACGCGATGAATAACGTCGATTTTATCATTATCGGGCGCGGCGGCGGTTCCATTGAGGATTTGTGGGCATTCAACGAGGAAAAATTGGTCGTTGCCGTCGCTAATTCGCGGTTGCCGATTGTCAGCGCTGTCGGCCATGAAGTCGATTACACGCTTTCGGATTTTACCGCTGATCTACGTGCGCCAACGCCGTCTGCGGCCATCGAACTGACTATTCCTGAAATGTCGGAAATTCAGTCCTGGATTGACCAATTCGAACAATTCGCTTCGCGAGCCGTGCTGAGAAAATACCAGGTAGTTCTTCATAGTATGGAATCTGCCCAAAAGAGGCTGAACTCAAATCGTCCGATCGGATTGATTCGTCAGCGTATCCAGAAAGTCGATCAGATGGAGATGCGGATGTCTTTACTCATCCGGCAAATTTTACGGAACCGTTATTCCGACCTTGAGAATTGCACGCAGACATTAAAAGCGTTAAATCCGAAGTCTGTTTTGAACCGTGGATTCTCAATAGTCTATCATCTTCCGGAGAAAAAAATTATCAAATCCGTGAATAATGTGACGGTCGGAGATGCGATCCGGATTGAAGTATCGGACGGTTCATTCGATGCACAGGTTGGAGGAAACAATACTTAAAAATATTTTAAGATAGAGGCAGTTATGACAAAGAAAACATTTTCGCTGGAAACTTCTCTCCGCAAGATCGAGGAGATACTAGCTTCACTGGAATCTGGCGAGAAAGATCTGGAGCAATCGATTCAGTTATTCGAGGAAGGCATAAAGTTGTCAGAAGAATGTCAGACGCACCTTCAGGCGCTTGAAAAACGAGTCAAATTACTATCGAAGGATGTGAATGGAAAACCGGTTGAAAAAGATATGAAGGAGTGAATGAAATGAAAATCGGACTTCAATTTCATCCGGATATTTTACAAAATCGTGAGATGGTTCAGCAACTAATCGATTTTCTGAAATCACAGGGACTGAAAATTGCGATTGCCACCGATTCACCATCGTGGATTCATGAGATGCTGGCCGATTCTGAAACTTATTCCGTATCTGATTTGGCGAAACATATCGATGCCATGTTCAGCATTGGCGGTGACGGAACTTTTCTCGGTGCATCGCGACTCATGGCGAAAACCGGAAAACCGGTTCTCGGTATTCATCTTGGAGGATTGGGATTTTTAGCGGCTGTATCGGTCGAGAATTTCCGCGATCGGCTTAGCGCATTTTTCCGGGGTGAATATCAGATCGAAGAACGAAGCGTTTTGGCCGGAAAATTAATCGGTTCGTCCGGTTCGACGGAATATTTCGCATTCAATGATTTCGTCATCGATAAAGGCGCCGTTTCGACGATGATAAAAATCCAGACCTACGTGGATGACGATTATTTAAACACTTATCGCGCGGACGGTTTGATCGTTTCAACACCGACTGGTTCGACGGCTTATTCGCTCTCGGCTGGCGGCCCGATTCTTTCGCCGAAATTGAATGTCATCGTCATCACGCCGATCTGTCCGCACAGTCTTTCCGCCCGGCCGGTCGTTCTGTCGGCTGACCAAATCGTGCGAATCGATTGCCACGAGCTGCCGGACGACGTTTCGCTCGTCATCGACGGTCAGACGCGCCTTTCTCTATGCGGGATGTGTGAAGTGCAGATCGGAAAAGCCGACTTTAACCTGCGAATCGTTCGTTTTGAGGAAGATTCGTTCTTTCAAACTTTACGTACAAAAATGAACTGGGGAATTGATAGCCGGGGAAATTAACGAAAGGATCGAAAAATGAAACATGAAGAGAATCTGGAAATAAATTATCGCAAGAAAATCGCTTTGGTTGCGCATGATAACAAAAAACGCGACCTGCTGGAATGGGCAAAATTTAACGCGGGCGTATTAAAGGCGCACGATCTGTTCGCAACCGGAACGACCGGTGAGATTCTCGAGAAAAAACTCGGTTTATCGATCCGTCGTCTGCAAAGCGGCCCACTCGGTGGCGATATGCAGATCGGCGCTCTAATCGCTGAAGGTGAGATCGACTTTTTGATATTTTTCTGGGATCCGCTGTCGGCGCAACCGCACGATCCTGATATCCGTGCGCTCCTTCGTATGGCAGTCGTATGGAATGTTCCCGTTGCCTGCAACCGCGCAACTGCAGACTATATAATTTCTTCATCGCTGATGAACGAACAGTACGCGCGGATTCTTCCCGATTATAAGTCTTATAAAGATAGATTAAAGAGTTAAATTCAGCGTTTTCTTTTCTCGGAAAAAAAACTAATAAAAATCCGGAATTGATATTAGTTTATTGGGTCATTTTATAATTGAATCGTTCTTTTATTGAAAGGCAAATGCATGGCGTTTCGGCAAAAAATAAAATCTATCATTTTTGAATATCTCGGACTGGCGTTCGGCTCTACTGTCATGGCGCTCGGATTGGTTCTGTTCCTTATTCCAAATAAGATTGCACCGGGCGGCGTCAGCGGTCTGGCCATCGTACTGTACCATCTATTCAAATTACCGGTCGGCACCATGATGTTGGTCTTTAATATTCCGCTGTTTCTTTTAGGCGTGAAAATTCTGGGAAAACAATTCGGCCCGAGAACGTTATTTTCTTTCGTGCTCGTTTCGATCATTACGGATTTCTGTGACAAAGTACTCCATTTGCCCGCTTTAACGACGGAACCTCTGCTGAGTTCGATTTTCGGCGGAGTCGTTTTGGGACTTGGTCTCGGGATCGTCTTTCGCTTCAAAGGAACGACCGGCGGCTCGGATATTCTCGGGCAAATCATCAATAAATACTCGAACATTTCCGTCGGCGTTGGTATCATGATCGTCGATTTTTTCGTCATCACTTTTGCCGGCTTCGCATTTCACAACGTTAATCTCGCGCTTTACGGTTTCATAAGTCTTTATTTCTCGAGTAAAATTGTCGATCTGGTTCTCGATGGATTCGATTATGCGCGGAGTTTTTATATCATCAGCGAAAAGCAGGACGAGATCATCGAAGCGATCACACAGGATATGAGCCGCGGCGGGACGATGATTCGAGGTTCCGGATTCTGGACGCGAAAAGAGCGAAATATTCTGTTCGCGGTCGTCACGCGCAAAGAGGTCGCTACTCTGCGGCAAATCATCAAGCGCATCGATCCAAAGGCGTTCGTGATTATCGCCAATGTTCATGAAGTGGTCGGCGAAGGTTTTCGGCCACGTGTTTAGGTAAAAGGAGTTTTTAAGGTCAGTAAATGAATGAGATGAAAATAGTCAAGACACCTGAACTTCAGGATTTCGTCGTTAAAATCCTTCGACAGAACAGTCTGGAAAAACGACAGGCGGAGATCACTGCCGATGTTCTGGTCTGTGCAGATCGACGCGGGATCAATTCGCATGGCGTCGCACGGCTGAAACGATATATCGATGGCCTTAAAGACGGCACGATCCGGTTGAATCCGAACGTTCGAATTGTCAAAGAAACACCGGTTTCGCTGGTGATTGACGGCGATGGCGGAATGGGACAACCGATCGCTTTCGATGCGATGACAAAGTGCATTGAAAAAGCCAAACATAGTTTCATCTGCTTTGCGTCAATTCGCAACTCCAATCATTACGGCATTGCGGGATATTATACATTGATGGCGCTGAAAGAAAATCTGATCGGCATCTCGCTGACAAATACGGCGCCGCTCGTCGTTCCGACGTTCGGAAAAGAGGTTGCCATCGGCACAAATCCGATTTCGATTGGCATCCCGGCGAAAGACGACAAGCCGTTTTTACTCGATATGGCAACTTCAACGGTTCCTCGCGGGAAAATCGAAGTTTACGCCCGCAAAGAAGCGGAAATCCCCGACTGCTGAGCTTGT
>JAQUKI010000121.1 GCA_028719225.1 Fidelibacterota bacterium
CAAAAGCCGCGCAAATTCCGATCCGATTCGGCGTCAACTCCGGTTCACTCGAAAAAGATCTGCTTGAAAAGTATGGCTATCCGACGCCGGAAGCCATGCTCGAAAGCGCTAAACGGCATATCGATATCTGCCTGGAAAACGACTTTCAGAATATCGTCGTCGCACTTAAATCATCGGATGTTCGGCTTATGATTCAGGCAAACCGTCTGTTTTCTGAGAAATACGACTTTCCGCTGCATCTCGGTGTTACCGAAGCTGGGCCGTTATGGCAGGGAACGATCAAAGCCGCCATCGGCATCAGAACGCTTCTTTCCGAAGGAATTGGCGATACGCTGAGAGTGTCGCTCACCGCTAAACCGATCGAAGAAATTCGCGCCGGTTTTCAGATTCTCAAGTCGCTTTCTATCATCCGGCGCGGCGTGAATATCATCTCATGTCCGACGTGCGGGCGGACGGAAGTGAATCTGATGAATATCGTTAAAGAAGTCGAAGAGCGCACGAAAAATATCCGAAAAAATATCACCGTCGCTGTCATGGGGTGTGTTGTCAACGGACCGGGCGAAGCCAGAACTGCAGATGTTGGAATCGCTTCGGGAAAAGGAGAGGCGCTCCTGTTCCGGAAGGGCGAGATCGTCGAAAAAATCCCGGAATCTTCAGCCGTCGATCGACTGATGGAAGAAATCGAACAATTCATTCCCGAAACTACCGAGGAGAATTAACCATGAAAAGAATCCAGATCATTTTTTTTCTACTATTGTTCTGCAGTTTATTGTCCGGGCAAGATACGCTGAAAACATTTGAATCCGCACAAGACACATTGAAAACGGAAGAATCTGCACAAGACACACTGAAAATATCTGAGATCGATCATACTGCCTACGGTCAAAGCCTTTACTGGCGCGCACTTAATCTTTCCGAAAAGAAAGTATTCGTTCATGCTTATCTCTATCGGACTTATGAAATCCAGTGCCGTCTCGAAGAGTCCAAGAAAGATGAAATATTTTCCGATCAATTCAAGAAAAAATTCACAGAACCGTTGTTTGATTTGTTTAGTGGGATGGACGAAATCCAAAAAGAAGAGTTCGTTTCGTGGATCGATATCTTTTATCAGAATGATTTTAACAAGGAAAAGCCGTTCTTTGATGCGCTGATATATGCCGGGGGAAAACACGAGACGAAGAAACGATCGCTTCTGGACATCTTCAAGGAAGTGTACAAATAAATCCCGGCGCGGCCTATCCGATCGCCACACCTTCCCATGTTGAAACAAAAGATTTCGGCGCAATTCTGGATCGAGTATCTGTCTCTTCGGTTACTTGAACAGGTTCTGATGCCGCTGACGATCCGCTCCCGGCAAACACTCGCGGAATTTATCGGAACGATCGCTTATTATTTCTTTCCATATCGAAAAAAAGTCGTCCTGAATAATCTGAAACGAGCCTTTCCCGAATCCACCCGCACATGGCGGAATCAGATCGCCCGGCGCGCTTATGTACATTTTACTAAAGTTTATTTCGACCTGATCCCGGCTTTTCATCTTCCGAATTCGTCATTTTTCCGGTATGTCCGAAATGAAGATCCGTCGGTTCTGGATGCCGTGCTGGAACAAAAAAAAGGCGCGCTAATCGTCCTGTTTCATCTGGGAAACTGGGAAGTGTTCGCCGATTGGTATGCGCGGAAAGGTTATTCGATCGGCGCCATCGCGAAGAAACTCAAGAATCCGCTCACGCATGATCTGATTTTCACGACGCGCACGATGAACGGAGTTCGTCTTTTTCCCAAAACCAAACGCCAGTCATTGAAGATGTGGAAATTCGTCAAAGATGGAAATACTCTATTTATGGTTACGGATCAGGATGCCGGGAAGAATGGTATTTTCGTCCGGTTCTTCGATCAATGGTCTTCGACCTTTCGCGGGCCGGCTCTTTTTGCATCCAAACTCAAGTGCCCGCTGATTCTTGGAACTTGCCTGATGGATGCCGGCGGCAAATATGTCATTCGATTGAAAGAACTGCAAGTAAATGAAATAATTCGGCAGTCCGATGATCCGATTCACCACTTAACGCAAACCATCACGGATTATTTTCAAGAAGAAATTTGCCGGCATCCCGAGCAATATTACTGGTTTCATCGCCGGTGGAAAACCAAACCGCCGAAAGGATTGTTTGAAAAAGATGCCTGAGATCATTTCAATAAACATAATTTCCGCAGCACAGGTCGAAGCGATCCTGACCGCTCTTTCTTTCGGGCAGGTCATCGCTTATCCGACGGATACGATCTACGGATTGGGCGCGGATATTTTCAATTCATCTGCGGTTCGGAATCTCATCCGGCTGAAAGGCAGGTCTTCCCAAAAAGCGATAAGTGTCTTATATTCGGATGTGAAACGATTACTAAAAGATTTTCCGAATCTGAACAGCTACCAGCAAAAAGCGGTTCGTTCACTCCTGCCCGGACATGTGACGCTCGTTTTACCGATGAAAGATCAATATTTTCCCGAACAATTCGCGGATGAAGGTTTTGTCGGCGTTCGCGTCATCGACATGGAGCCTTTGAACCGGATATTACGACGGTTTCCAAATCCGATCACAACGACCAGTGCGAATCCGTCCGGCGAAAAGCCCGCTGAAAATACTGAAGAGATCATTCGATATTTCGGCGATTCGGTTCCGATCGTTCTGAAGTCATCCGATCCTGCGAGCCGGGTCCCTTCGACGGTCGTCAGGATATTATCAGACAAATTTTCGATTCTTCGTCAAGGCGCGGTAAGCGCCGACGAAATAGCCCAAAGGTGCGCATAAAATGAAACTTTATCTCCGCATTCTCAAAATGGTCAAGCCTTACTGGAAGACGCTAACAGGTGGCATCCTGGCGTCGCTTCTGTTCGTCATGTTCAACAGCGCGTCGGTCTGGCTGACCGCTTCGTTTGTCAACGTGCTTTTTCCGAAGACGGAAAATGTCGAACAGCAGACTAAATCCCCAAAAGTGGTTGTCAAACCGACAATTCCCGTCAAACTGAGCGCGAACGACAAACTGAAATCCGTGACAAATAAACTAATTTTGCGGGATGAGCCGATCAAAACGCTGAGAATGCTGTGCTTAGTGATTTTTGTGACGTTTGTGCTCAAGAATATCTTTTTTTATGTCAAAAATGTCTGCATTGGCTGGGTGCAGTTGAAAGTTGTGCGCGATCTGAGGAATATGCTTTACGAACATTTACACCGGCTTTCGCTCTCATATTTTCAGCGAAAACGGGCGGGTGAAATCTCGTCTATCATCTTGAACGATGTATCGACAGTCCGGCATTCTTTTTCCGTCAGTTTCGACAAGTTGCTTGTCGAGCCGATCAATATTCTCACATTTATGGCGCTGTTGTTCATCATTTCGTGGAAACTGAGCCTTTTTGCCGTCATCATTCTGCCGCTCACTTTCATCACGATCTCCAAGGTCGGTCAGAGCGTGCGGCGGAAATCGATCCGCACCTCAAAACAGATCGCCGGAATCATGGCGATCCTCGATGAAACGTTACACGGAATTCGCGTCATCAAGGCGTTTTCGATGGAAAATTTCGAGAAGATACGCTTCTTTCGCGAAACCGAAAAATATTTTCAGATGCTGTTCAAACGCAGAAAGCTGAAGGTCATTTCGACGCCGATCAACGAGTTTTTCAGTGTCATCATCGGTGTTTCCCTTCTCTGGTTCGGCGGTAGCCACGTGCTCGCCGGAAACGGGATCGAAGCGGAGGATTTTGTCCGGTTCATCATTATGCTTTTTGCGCTGATGACGCCGATCAAAAGTCTGAACAACGTCAATACGGACATTCAGGAAGCGGTCGCTTCAACGGTACGGATATTTTCGATCATGGATGAAAAGCCCGATGTCGTCGAAAAACCGAACGCGCAAATCCTCGACGGTTTTCATAGTGAAATCCGTTATGACCACATCCGATTTATCTATCCGCAAACATCTCACGAGGTGCTTTCGGATGTAAATATGACAATCAAAAAGGGCGAGATTATCGCCATCGTCGGACATAGCGGCGCCGGGAAATCGACACTGGCCGATCTACTGCCGCGCTTCTACGATCCCGTCGGCGGTTCCGTGCGAATTGACGGAGTCGACATCCGCGACGTCACTTTTGGTTCGCTCCGGGGATTGATGGGAATCGTCACACAGCAAACAATTCTGTTCAATGACTCGATCTTCAACAACATCGCTTACGGGCTCGGAGATATGGACCCGAAAAAGGTCATCGCCGCCGCGGATGCTGCAAATGCGCTGGAATTCATCAACCTTTTCCCGGATAAATTTGAGACGATGATCGGGGACAAAGGCATGCGGCTTTCGGGAGGCGAGCGTCAACGTCTCGCGATCGCCCGCGCGTTGCTGAAAAATCCGCCGATCCTGATCCTCGACGAAGCGACGTCTTCGCTCGATTCCGAATCGGAACAAAAAGTTCAGGCTGCCATCGAACGGCTCATGAAAGACAGGACGGTTTTGGTCATCGCGCACCGACTTTCGACGATCCAGAATGCCAACAAGATCATCGTTCTTGAAAAAGGAAAGATCCACGAGACCGGCACGCATGACGAATTAGTGAAAAAGGAAGATTCGCTGTACCGTTATTTCTATGAAACGCAGTTCATGAATCATCAGACCAATCATTTGCACGACTGAGGCCGCCCGAATGACCCGACAGAAATCCAAACTGCCTTTTGATTGGAAAATTCTGCCGTCCGTTCAATCCGTTGCCGACTTGCTTACCGCAGAAATGCCTGAATTCAAATCCGAGATATTAATCAGGCTGACTCGCTCCGAAATGGATTTGCTGAGAGCCGAAATCGTTCAGAGAAAAGTATTCTTGAAAAACAGGCAGAACGTTGTTGAAGAACTACGCCGGCGGGTGAAATCGAAAAGTGAAGAACTTTCATCGCTTCCGCTAAAAAAAGTCATCAACGCGACCGGTATCATCCTGCACACCGGGCTCGGGCGCGCGCCGTTCGGCGGTGAAATCCTTTTCGAAACGGCTGAGATACTTTCCGGTTATTCCAATCTTGAATTCGACTTGAACACGGGAGAACGCGGCGAACGGCTCAACCTGACGGACGATTATTTGAAGTTGCTAACCGGCGCGGAATCTTCCGCTATCGTGAATAATAACGCCGCTGCGGTCTTTCTGGCGCTGAATTCGCTCGCGAATCATAAAGAAGTCATCGTTTCGCGCGGCGAATTGATCGAGATCGGCGGTTCGTTCCGTCTTCCGGAGATCATGAAAAAGAGCGGCGTGAAAATGACCGAAGTCGGAACGACCAACCGAACACATTTAAACGATTATGAGAATGCGATCGGCGCAAAAACCGGCGCAATTTTCATCGCGCACCCGTCCAATTACAAAATTCAGGGATTCACGACCAAACCCGAGCCGGAAAAGATCGTAAAATTGGCGCACGAACATGGCATTCCCGTCATCTTCGACCTCGGAAGCGGCGCGATCATCGACCTCCGGCAGGTCGGACTTCCGACGGAACTCGTCATTTCCGAATTCATCGAAGCGGGCGTCGATCTGGTGACGTTCAGCGGCGACAAACTTCCCGGCGGACCGCAATGCGGGATCGTTGTGGGCAAGAAAGACTCCGTTTGCCTTTTGCGGAAAAACCCGCTGATGCGCGTTGTCCGGTGCGACAAAACGACTTTCGCACTTCTCTGTGCGACGCTGAAACGTTATCTGTTTTCAGAGCCGGAGAAACGCATTCAAATCTACCGGCTCTTCACGCGCGACAACGATCTGTTGCTCGGCGAGGCGAAAAGGATCGTCGGTACTCTGCCTAAAACGCTCGTGAAAGAACTCGGGATTTCAGTCCGCGAAACCGTAGTCGAAGCGGGAAGCGGTTCATTGCCGACCGAGACGATCCCCAGCGTGGCGATCGTCTTCTCACCGAAGGAAATCTCCGTTGTTCGGCTGGCTGACCTGTTTCGGAAAAATCGCCCGCCGGTCATCGGTTACATCAAGTCGGAAAAATTTTATCTCGATCTCAAAGCCGTGCCGTCCGCCGATCTTCCGGCGGTTTCCGATGCGATCCGAACCATCGGCGCATCGCTTTAAATTTCCATTTCATGCCAGCGGAAACTAAAAAATTATCGAATGAACCTGTCAGCGGACAAAGACCGGTCATTTTTGGAACCGCCGGGCATATCGATCACGGAAAATCTTCGCTTCTAAAAACGCTGACCGGCGTCGATCCCGATCGTCTCGAAGAAGAACAACGCCGGGGCATGACCATCGACATCGGCTTCGCATTTCTGAATGAAAACATCGCCTTCATCGACGTTCCCGGACACGAAAAGTTCATCAAGAACATGGTCACCGGCGCGAATACGATCGACATGGCGCTTCTCGTCATCGCTGCAGACGATGGGATCATGCCGCAAACCCGTGAACATGTAGAAATCCTCAACCTGCTCGGCATCCGCTCGGGACTGATCGTCGTCAATAAGATCGATCTCGTCAATTCCGAATGGCTGGAGATGATCCTTGAAGACATCCGGCAATTTGTCCGGGGGACGTTCCTCGAAAACGAACCGATCCGTTGCGTTTCCGCCGTCACCGGCGCAGGAATTCCCGAACTGATGGCGACAATCTTGCAAAAAGCAGAACTGTTCGAGCGGATAAATACGTCCGACCTGTTCCGCCTGCCGATCGACCGCGCTTTTATCGTCAAAGGATACGGAACGGTCGTCACCGGGTCAGTTATTTCAGGCGAATTGCGCGTCGGCGACGAATTGGAGATCGTTCCGCCGAAGGTTCGGACGAAAGTGCGCGGAATTCAGTCGCATGGAATACAGGTGGAAAGTGTCGAGGTCGGTCATCGTGCCGCGATCAACCTGCAGAACATCGAAAAGGACGACCTGAAGCGCGGTTATTTCCTCGCGACGCCCGGATATTTCCAACCGACGCGGCTGACAACCTGTCGGGTCGGACTTCTGTTGTCCGCATCGCCGATGAAATACAATTCCATTGTCCGCGTTCATGTCGGCACCGGCGAATTCATCGCCAAAATCCGCCCGATCGGTAAAGACGAACTCCTGCCGGGGGAATCTTGCATTGCGCAAATCCTCTTCGACGAAGAAATTTCCGTCGGATTCCACGACCAGCTGATCCTGCGGAGTTATTCGCCGGCAGCGACGATCGGCGGCGCGACGGTTCTCGAAGTTTTTCCCGAACCGCTCCGAAAAAAAGAGTCGGCAAAAGCCAATGAGATCGGAAAACTCATTGCCGACGACCTGCTTGTCTGTGCCGAAAACCTCTTTCTGCTCCATCCGAGCATACTTTTTTCACCTTTGAACATCGCGCAGCGCCTTTCGATCTCCGAAAGTTCGGCTTTGAACCTATTGCGGTCACTTTCCGACAGACAAAAGGTCGTTTCGATCAAAACCGGTTACGTTTCGGCCTCCGAAATTCCGGCCATGAAGGAACGTATAATCGAAATCCTGACACAATTTCACAAAAAGAATCCGATCCTCTCCGGGCAATCGAAAGCGAGCCTTCTCGCGGAGGCAAAACTCTCCGATGAGATGGCGGATTGGCTGACGAATGAACTGAAAATTGAAAATAAAATTACCAACTCCGGAGATAAATGGCGGCTGAACGGTTTCTCGCCGGTTCTTTCTCGAAAACAATCGGAGTCGATCCGACAAATCGAATCTACGCTGATTGTCGGCGGATTCATGCCGCCCGATCTGACCGAAATCCGGGAAAAACTGAACCTGCCGGAAGACGAATCCGAGCCGCTGTTCGCTTATTTGACCGACATCGGAAAGATCGTCATCCCCGAAAAGAATC
>JAQUKI010000122.1 GCA_028719225.1 Fidelibacterota bacterium
CCGCTGGAGATGGATTTTTGCGGGCGAAAACCGCCGTCGAACATGACCCGTAAGCGATGATCCTTAATGGTATTGTCGAGGTCAATGGCCAGATGCAGTTTGGGATCACCCTTATGTAAGGTAACGGGGGTTGTGATCGGCAATTCCATTTCAACGCCACTGCGTCTTTTCGTACCGCGAATGACTTCAGCCGGCAGGTTCATTTTAATTTTAATGGCGAAAGTTGTGGTCAGAGGCCCGTCGCAAACCTGTTTAATCTCGGCGGAATTGCCCAGCGAATTATAAACCAGATTGCCGTCGCCGACCGGCGGAATGCGCGACCACGGATCGCCGGATTCACCGCAATCTTCGAACCAGAGCAGATTCGGGTAGACTTCACCGCTTTTTTTATCATTAATGATCAGAGTGCCGTTCGGCTCGATCTTTACTCTCAGGAATTCGTTCTCGAGGGTATTGGTGGCTGTGACCTGCGAACCGTAATTGGATTTGCGGCCTTCTTCCGGTTTGACGGTGAAAGTTTTAAAACCCAGCGCCGGCAGATTACGAGCTTCAAAAGCCACTTTCCACTTCGTCGTGTAAAAAGAAGTCGGCAGTTCATGCGGCTCAATCGGGATCACGTAACTTTCTTCGCGGGAAAGCACCTGATGATTGACCTTCTGGCCCTGATCGTCGTAGATAGAGAAAGCGCGATACAGTTTTTCACGTGGGAAATCGATGAAAACCTGCGAAATTTCATCACGTTCAAACGGCAACGGATTGAAAACCGTAATCAGAATATCTTCCGGGTTGGCGTCGGAAGTATCAATGCGGGAAACGATCGCGCCGAGTGCGGTTTTCGTGAGAGCATTTCCGATCAGTTCAACCTGATCGAAGCGCGAGAGCATGTCTTTGTGGATCTGGTCGGGGCTCAGGCCGCCAATACCGTCATGCGAATGATTGGATAGCAGCATTTTCCAGGCATGAATTAAGGCGCTGGCCGGGTATTTTTCTTCATTCAGCAGTTCGGCGATCACTGAAAACGGTTCGGCCCATTGTAACAGAGCCCGTTCGACTTCGGCATTGCGTTGTTTGATATAGATCCGCGATGAAAGCGAGTCTTTCAGAAAGGCATTGAACATATTGTCGGGACTGGGATGGCGGCGTTCGCCTTTTAAGACGGTCAACTTTTCCGGCTCAATGTGCAATTTCAGGTCGACTAAGAATTTCGGCAGGGAACTGTGGATGAATTTCCAGTCGGGGTTGACTTCATTGGCTTTTTTAATAATTTGTGGCAGGTGTTTATTCGGATAGGCGCTGTCCATGCCGTCGAATAGTACTAAGCAGTCGGTCGTCGCCTGTTCGAGAATATCTTCCATGGCGGCAAGAATGCCCTCTTCGACGATTTCCAGATTGCAGGTTTCTCCGTAGGGAGAGCGAATAATGGCCGGTTCTTCCTCGTGATCCTGATCGGCGCGGCAAAGATGAAACGGCAGACAGCCCTCTTCCCCCCAGCGGAATCCGTGCCAGTCGGGAACATGCATGGTGCGTTTGGAAACGTAAATAAAAAAGGCGCCGCGGCTGACATGCCGGCTCAGGCGAACGCCCAGAATCCGGGTGCCGTCCGGAGCTTCCATGAAATATTCATTGGTGCCTTCGGTGTGATGAATTCCGCGATAGAAAATGATGCCGTCGATTCCAAAACCGTCGTAAATCTGCGCCATCTGGGAAATCTGACCGTACGAGGTCGGCGTGTAACCGACACGCGACGTTTTTCCAAAAGAATCGCCGACGCGTTTGCCCATCAGCAAATTGCGAATGAGCGACTCACCGTTCACGGTGAATTCTTCCGGCAAAGTGTACCACGGACCAACGATCAACCGACCGGCTTTGATCAACGCTTCCAGTCGTGGGCGATTTTCAGGTTTGATCTCCAGATAATCGTCTAAGAAAATGGTCTGGGAATCGAAATTGAAATATTTGTAATCGGGATCGGTTTCCATTAAATCCAGCAGATTGTCGATTAACTTGACTAAATGCAGTCGGGTTTCCTGGAATGGAAAACGCCATTCACGGTCCCAGTGGGTATTTGATAAGATGTGGATTTTTTTCTTTTCGCTCATAGTTTTTTCTTTATATTAAAATTAATAGTAGCGGTTAGCCAACCAGATTTCGTGAATCAGGTCGTAACTGGCCAGCGGCATGCCCCGGAAGACGCAATTGGAAGTGCAGAAAATATAACCGCCGCCGGGCTTGGCATGCGTCAGGCAATATTCGGCGCTGGCGCGCACCTGTTCCGGCGTGCCAGTCTGCATCAGCGAACAATCGACATTTCCGCAGAGCGCCACCTGTTTGCCGTAATTTTCTTTCACGAATTTGATATCGACGCCGGCCATCGGGTCGAGTGAGTGCAGAGCATGCGGTCCGGCCTCGAGCAGGTAACGGATAATCGGCATGATGTTGCCATCGGTGTGTTTGATGACATAAGCGCCAGCCTTGCGAAAATAGGCGACGGCTTCTTTCAGATATGGAGCAATAAATTCTTCAAATTGAGTCGGACTGATAAATGGCCCGGCATTGAAACAGTAGTCGCAGCACAGGATAAATCCATCCGCCCCGGCTTCCAGCATTTCGTGGCAGCGTACGAAACTTTTAATGACATTTTTCCGGGCAACTTCGTGCATGTATTCCGGACGGTCGATCAGGTCGAAGCAAAACTGTTCCATGTTATTGAATGGGATCATGAAAGTCGGATCGTTGTGGCACATTACCATGAATTCGTCGCCGGAGATTTCGCGGATTTCTTTGATTGTGTCGCGTACACCGGTCTGTGCGATGTTTTCGTGTTTGCCCATGGTGCGGTTGATAAAAATAATTGAGTGATCCCAGCGTCGAGCAACGTCAATGTACAGGCGGGCATTGTATTTAACCTTGTCAGTGTAACTCATACCAGTCACATCCGGATCGACCGGTCCGCCGATCCAGGTGCGTCCCTGAAAATCGCGCTCGGTCTCGTCGAAGACCAACTCGAAAGTCGGCACAAAATCCGGTATGCCGCCGTTCAGGACAATTTTAACTCTTTCGCGATGATTCATACAATTACTCATATTTCAGTCAATTAAAAGTAATACGCACAAGATGAGGATAATATTCCTCGAATTCAATGTATGTCAGTAAAATCGTCTTCCCGTTTTCCGCCGCCAGTTCCGGATGTTCCTTTCCGGCGTAAATCAAACGGGGATATGGCAGATGTTTGCCATTATTGACCTGCGCTTCCCATAAATCCGTCGCGGGACTCCAGTGTCCCCACAATGCAGGTGCAATGTGGCCGACGATCCGACTGGTTGTCCGCCATGAATGAACGGCCAAATAAGCACCTAAATGTTGATTGTACGAAATGGAGACTTCGCTTGGCGCATCGGTGAACAGCACTATTGAATCTTCGATTTTCGGGCTCCATTCGGGCTTTTCCGAGACCAGATATTCGTATTTATCAAGTTGTTCGATCTGATCGAAATCGACCCGCGCCAGACAACATTTCTGAATCTGATCCTCGCCCTGATGCGTACCGTACAGATATAGTTTTCTTTCAGAATGAACCGGAAAGATCGCCGAACCGAAATGCGGTTCATGTTTTTTCCATAAGATGTCACTTCCATTATAAAAAATACGTTTAAATTCCCAGGTTTTATCGCTGCCGACGGCTAAACCGGAACCGATTACATCGAAATTCACCGGGAATACTTCACCTTTTTCATTGGTTCCGACGACCTGACTTTGCGGGATCATCCTGACTTTTACAAATGAAAGATACAATTTATCACCGATCTTGACACCGTGTTGGCACCAAACACGAATTTCATTCGGGTCTTCGTTTTCCAGCAACGGCAGAAGTGTTTTGAGTGAACCGTCTGAATTCTGAATGTATTTAAAATTTTTCAAACCGTCGCTGGCATCTTGGTCGGGCAGGATCAATCCGGTGTTGTTGAGCATTTTATCGATGGTGCCCTTGCCGGACATATCTTCTGCTCCAACGGCAATTCCGCTGATATACCAGAGGCTGGAACCCGGCACCCGACTGCCGATCAGGGTGTCGCCGAAAAACCAGAGGCTCTTTCGGTTGCCGAGCGGAATGGAAAACGCACCGTCCTGACCGACCATACGATGCGGATTATCAACAAACTGCGGCCCTAAATCAACGGCTTTTTGTATCTTGAACGAACTCATTAATTTCCTTTCAATCTTGGTCATCGTATAAAAATTTTCAATATGTCAGATTAAGGGGTGGGAGGAAATCCCACCCCTTAATTATCACGCGTCCCAAAATCAAATGTTTACTTCGTTAAAACCATTTTACGGGTCATGGTCTGATTTCCGGCGACAACTTTATAAAAATAAATACCGCTGGAAAGATCGGATCCGTCAAAAGTGACGCTGTAATGACCGGCTGATTTTGATTCGTTGACCAGAGTTTTAACCGAATGTCCGAAAATGTCGAATACTGTCAGATTGACAGCGGCTTTTTCGGCTATTTCAAACTCGATCCGGGTCGTCGGGTTGAAGGGATTCGGAAAGTTTTGAGACAGGCTAAATTTGTTGACAACCAAATTCTCGTTTTTCGTCGCAGAACCACCCGTTACCGTTATGGAATTGCTCAAAGTATCGCACCAATAAGAACCGTAGGCGTTGGTGAAATCAAGTGAGCCTTCAGTGAAGAAATATCCCAGATCAAAAGTGCCATTCGTGTTACCAACTGTCACATTAATCTCGACATCAATGTAAGATTTTGCAGTCCACGTGTAACCCGAATCTGACTCATAGACAACCCAATGCATCAGGTCACCGCTTGGGTAACGTACTTCGATCGAATCCGCCCAGCCTTTATCCACAGCACTTGGATATTTGTCTGAACTGTCCGATGGCAAAAAATGGGTCGTACCGGAGCCGAAATCGCCAGCATAATTAATTGAAGTAATTGTCCAGTCATCCGGAACCATAAAGCCGAGCAGTCCCCATTTCTTGTTGGCTTCCGCGTCATTGGTTGAGATTTGCAATGTGATCGTGATCGCCGATCCGGCTGTAGCTGTCGCCGGTTGGTCGACTGTCTCGAACTTGCACCCATTCAGGACTAACATGGCAACTAAAAAAGTGGCCAATACGATCGTCTTCGTAACATTCGCTTTCATAAGAACCTCCTTGGTTTGGTTGGTTGGTTGGTTTTGGTTTAAGATGCGAATATGTCATTCTCCATAGTTAATTATTATCGGTAGTATCTCATTCGGCATGATTTTAACCGAAAAAGCACCGTTCTCCATTTTCACAGAATCTAACTGCTTACCAAGCAAATTTGACCTGCAGGCTTTTTTCCCGTCGAATAATCCGGATGAAACATTGACAGTTACCGCATTTTGCGGATCAACATTTAGCAATTCCAGGATCAGTTCGCCTTTTTTACAATCGCTTTTCATGGATAGTAAAACAACTTCTTTTCGATCAATGGACAGAAAGCCGTTTTGTGGTTCTTTTCGCTTAAGTGGCGCCCGCATGGCAATCGCCGGTGTGGCAACTTCCCAGCCGAATCTGGCCGTAAAACCGGGATCGAATTGACTGTTTTGAGCCGTCCATGCAAAACGCGTTTTCAAATGCCCCTCGGTGATCTGGTTACGATTCCAGTTTTGCGGAAAATTGTTGATAAAGTTAGAATACAACACCGGTCTGTTATCCGGATCGATCTTTTTCAACGCAATCACACGGCTATCGAGCGTGGCCCAGGTGACAGTCGTTTGCTGATCGGAAAGGGCAACCGTCCGGCGAATTGAAAAATCGGTGTTCGATTTCCCGGGCATGCAATCCTTCTCCGGATTCAGGAAACCGCCGATATTTTCGATCATTGTCGTCGGTTGTTGAAGTATAAACGGAAAAGCCAAATTATATTCCTCGATGACATCTGTCGTTCCAAGACCGTTGACGTCAACCGAAAATTCAATATCGATCCGATCTAAATCGCTCCAAAGAATATATCTGACATTTTCCAGCAGAAAATCCGGCTGTTGGATTTCTAAAATCAGTCGCACCGGTCGTTCATTCCGGATGGTGATCTGCGAAGTCGCTGCCGTCAGGAATTTATTTTCCTTACCGACGTTTCTCTGGCAGAGCAATCGGTTGAATTTTTCGTCGGCAATGACTCGCCCGGTTTTTTTATCGGTTATAGATTGAATTTGTCCGGAAACCAGATCGAATGCTATTCGATAAAATTTATTTTCGATTGAGTTCGATGCCATTATTAAATCCGGTGAATCGCTCTGCGGTTTTCCGGTTACGAACTCATATTTGCGGTAACCCAGCGCCGGCATTTTGCGGGCGACGAAAATGACTTCGTTGTCTTTCTGGTAACTCGGAACGATTTGTCCATTAGTAAGATCGACAACCTGATAAACAGTCTGATTCAGATGCGGTAATTGCGCCGCCACGGGGACGTCTCTTTCCCAACTTAGCGTATTGAAAACCATCGTTCCGTTGGCTTCGAGACCGAAATGCGGTTTGCCGAAACGATAACCTCCGCGTTCCAAAATTTCTTCGGCCAGTAATTCGGCCGACCGTATATTGCCGACGCGGTTGGCGACCGCCCATTGATTCTCTTCGAGCGAGCCATAACTATATTCGAGACCGGAACCATGTCCGGTAAAATTCAGGGTGGCGCGATAGGCCTCGGTGAGTTCTTCTTCTTCCGGCAAGACATTTGGATTCAATAGCCAGTCGAGGGTAGTTAACTTTTCGGCTGAGATCAATTTATGCTGGATGGCGCGATGTTTGATAAACAGTTCGGGTTCGCTCTGATACATGATGTCCCAGTATGAAGTCCAATCGCCCCGTACAGTTGGAATTATATCGGAATATTTCGTCGTAAAATCGGTAGCGAATTGGGCCAGATTGGAAATGATGATTTTCGGAAACTCGTACTCACGATTCCACCTTTTCGCAGCCTCGAACTGCTCGTCCGGAATACTGCCGTTATCACTCATGGCGGAGTTTACATAGACAAGATCGTAAGCGTAACCGGTCGATTCCAGTTTATTAAGATTTTGCCATAAACCCATCATAACGCCGGCAGAATCTTTCTCAAGACCATAGTTCATTCCCTCGTTATAGGCATTGGTCAGATAGGTAATCACCTTGCTTTTTTCCGGACCTTCCCAGAAGAAGACTTTCGGGATGTTTTGCTGGATCGAATATTTGCCGTAAAAATCGTTGAGTCCGCAGACAAGGAAGTTTGCTCCAACCTGATTCAGCGCCTGCGGCATGATCCATGATAGACCGGGCAGGTCGTTGACGATTGCGGCGTTGTACCGGAAGCCGTATTCATCGGTCAATTGCTTCGCCAGGTCGAACGAGCGGATCATTTCCGCATAATCGATCCAGCCGGTATATGGATTGGAGTAAAGTGGCGAAAGCGCGATGCGGTCGGATTTGATAAAATCCATCAGTTTTTGAAATTGCTCCGTCGGGCGGGATTTGCGGAATTGTTCGAGACACCAGGTGGCTTCGATCGTCCACTTGAAATCCGGATATTTTTCGCAATATTCCAGCACATCGTCCAGAGCCTTGACCTGCCTTTCCACGACCACCGGCTGAGTGTTCGTATAACCAATATCCAGATGAGAAATCATGTTCAGGTAAACCTGGTAATGCTTTTGCTTGGGCAGTCGGACCTGTTTGCTGATTTTCCGTGCACCGGATTTCAGACTGCAATCGGCCATAACGTCCCGATCCGGCTCGGCAATGTAAATCGCATGGCGGCTGATCCCGGCGGGTATTGGCGATAGGGAAAAGGAATATTTCTTTTTATTAATATTAATAT
>JAQUKI010000123.1 GCA_028719225.1 Fidelibacterota bacterium
ATTCCGGCAGGTTAAATTTCCGCCGGTTGATCGCCCGTTTCTGTCCGGTTTTTTCCACAGCCGGGCGGTCACCGGAACTGCCGAAAAGGCTGTGATAATAGAGCGCCGGAATACCCGGCATGGCCAGCAGAATCGCCTGCGCCGTGATGAAGCGCCGGATGTTGGCGGCTTCATCCAGTTCCGGTTCGGCCAAAATATCGAATAAGGTAATATTCATCTCGTATGGATCGCTTGCGCCCTCGCCAGCCGTTTTATACGAAATATAGCCGCCATGATTTTGAGTGCGTTGAACGAGCGCGGCGATTTCGGTTTCATCCAGAATTCCCAGCAACGGACGGATGCCAATGCCGTCATGCGACGCCAGCAAATTAAAATAGGTGCACGAATCCGGGTTCAACTCAAGAGTCTGCGCCCAGCGGGTTAGTTTGACGGCATTACCACACTGAAAACTGTGCGCGACGAGCCCGGCCAGCGGAAACTGATAGATCAACTGGGCTTCGTTCCACCCATCGCCGAAATAACAGATGTTCTCGGCATGCGGCACGTTGGTTTCGGTCAGCAGTAAAACATCCGGAAAAACACGGTCGAGCACCGCCCGGAAAATCTGCACCAAAAAATGGGCGCCTCGCAGATTCAGACAGGATGTGCCGGGTTCTTTCCAAGCGTGACCGATGGCGTCTAAGCGAATGATTTTTGCCGAGCTGGCGGCATAAAACAGAAGCACATCGAGCATTCGCAGCAGAACTTCCGGATTACGGAAATTCAAATCGATCTGGTCGGCACTGAAGGTTGTCCACAGATGAATCGTCTTACCGTTACGCTGAAAGGCCGTCAACAGCGGATGCGACCGCGCCCGGGTAACGGCGCGAAGATCGGTCCCGGGCTCGGTTTCGAAAAAGAAGTCGGCGTATTCCGGATTGCCATTCAAATATTCGCTGAACCATTCGCTCTGTACCGAAATGTGATTGACGACCGCATCAAACATAAGCCCGAATTTTTCACCAATAGTATCAATATCGCTCCACGCGCCCCAAACCGGATTAACGGCTTTATAGTCGATGACCGAAAATCCATCGTCCGACGAATACGGGAAAAACGGCAGGAGATGAACAGTTGAAATCGTATCGCCGAGATAATTATTCAGGAAATTATTCAGAACTTTCAAAGGGGCCTGGCCGCTGGATTGAAAACTGTCTCCGTAGCAAATCAACGCCACAGTCCTTTCATCCGGCGGCGAACTTGTTTCATTTTTTCGGGGATATTCCGCGACCAACCGGTCGATTTTCGTTAAAAGCGATTGCGCAATCGCCTCGCTATACAATTCGGCTAAAGTAGATTGTAATGCCGTCGTCATGTTGTCCGGTTTGAGATTAATTGCATATATGCCCGGGCATAACGCCGGCCGAATTCACGCAATGACGGGGCATTGAAATGCAAACCGTCGGCGGTTGCAGTCAAACCTTCCGCCGACACACAGGCGTAATTTGACAGAGTCGCTTCGAGTTCTCTGAAAATTGCTGAAATTTTTCGGCTAAACGGAAAGCCGATTGCCGCATTGATAAAGTCACCCAGTTCGCCGCTTATAAACGGCAAGTCCAGCAAACTAAAATCCCGTCGCAATGCTTGCACTGATTCGATAAAATGCTCGCGATAGCGCTTGGCGCGCGCCTCGTCGTCGGAGTCACTTTCGCCCTGATGCCAGAGAATGCCATTCAGTCGTTCGCCGGATTCCAGCGCGGCATTGAACGCTCTCCGATAAAGCGCCGTGCCCGGCAGCCATTGTTCGATTTTGGTAAAACCCACTGCGCAGGGAATCAACCCGATGATTTGGTCCGGCTCGCTTTTCAACAATTCATCGGCAAAACTCATCGCCAGACCGACTCCGGCCAGATCGGGACGGTCATCGTGCAGTGGCTCGACCGCGTTCTGCCAGCATCCGTTGCGGAACATTTGAATCCGGTCATCGACAATCGGCGGCACGCGGTTCAGTTCGCCGCGTCCGGCCATATTCGACTGCCCGATCAATAAAAAGGTCTGCCGCTTCTGCATTGATATAAGTTGGTTGTGATTTTTTTAAGCCAGCGCCCCGCTCAATCGCTCCACGATCCGGACGGCTTCATTGGCATCCTGGCCATAACCATGCGCCCCGATGGAATCGGCATAATTCTGAGTAACCGGCGCTCCGCCAATAACGATTTTCACGACAGGATTATTTTTAAAATGCTCGACAACCTCTTTCATGTACATCATGGTTGTAGTTAAAAGTGCGCTACACATGATGATATTAACTCCGGCAGAAACGGCTTCATCGTACTTTTCCACCGCGCAATTCGTCCCGAGATCGACGACTTCATACCCGGCGCCTTTCAGCATGATGACGACTAAATTCTTCCCGATGTCATGCAGGTCGCCCTTGACGGTGCCAACCGCGATTTTGCCGAGCGGTTTGTGATTGCCTTTGGCTAAAACCGGTTCGATGATTGTCAGCCCGGCCTGCATCGCCCGGGCGGCGATCAGCATTTCCGGAACGTAAATCTCGTTGCGTGAAAAACGGTCGCCCATCTCACGCATGGCCGGGATCATCGATTCATCCAATAGTTCACTCACATCCAGATTGCTATCAATTGCGTTTTGAAAAATCGCCTGGACCTTGACGCGATCGCCTTTGCAAACTGCCTGGAAAAGTTCTTCGTTGCGTGCCATTTTATCTCCTGTAGTCTATTTTGATATCAATCATTCTTTTCTAATTTAATATTCCGAATAGTTTAATATGATCCAAAAATTTTTAATGACATGTTCATGTTTTGGATCGTATTTGGTTCTAACTCTTTTCTGTACATTATTTCCCAATGGAAAACAATATAAATTTATTGTTTTTTCACCCATCGTTAAACAGACATAGCGACGAAAAACATCTTTATATTGTTCAATTATTGCTCTATATTGTCATTGTGAGTACGATTGCCTTAAAAAAGGATGACTTCATTCCGGTTCCGGCCGGAGCCAACATCACTTTTCACCGGCTGGTTTGGGAAAATTCTGGGAAATCAGAAAGTATTCGAGCCGGTTCCAACCTGCGATTTCACACGTTGGTCGATGATTCGACGGCGCTTCACACGCATGAATTTGCCGAATTCTTTTTGGTGGTCAGCGGAAAAGTGCGGCATCTTATCAACGGCGAAACTCAGGAACTTCAGAGCGGGATGCTGGTTTTTGTCCGACCGACCGACGTTCACGGTTACGAAAATTTGGGAAATTCTCTCTGCGAAATCGTCAACGTCGCTTTTCGGTTGGAATTTCTACTGGATTTAAGTTCATATCTCGGGAATGATTTTTTCCTGCGAAAATACACCGGTCCGGTCGTTTCGCCGATTTTTAAATTGTCTGTGGCGGAAGCGGAAGATTTGACGCTCAGGCTGATCCGGATGAACGCACTTCAGGAAACAGCGACCGATCTCGCGCGCTTGAAGATTAAAATTCTGGTAGCGGAGGTTTTTACCCGTTTTTTCTTCGAGACTGAAACCGCGTTATCAAAAGATTCCAGACCGGATTGGTTCGATGCGCTCTGTGTGAATATCTCCAAGAAAGAAAATCTGAAAGTTGGATTGGCCGTTTTGAAAAAACTAGCGCCGTGCACCCAGGAACATTTGTGCAAATGTTTTCGAAAATACTTAGATAAAACTCCGACAGAATATATCGCTGAATTGCGTATTCGGCGGGCGGCGAAGGAAATTGTTGAAACCGATCGGAAAATCCTGGCGGTTGCAATGGATCTTGGCTTTCAAAGTCTTAGCCGTTTTTATGGGATGTTCAGGAAATATTACGGGATTTCACCGGCGAAGTATCGCTTGCTCAGCCGCCGTAATGATATTCCGCTGTAGATAAAACTGACGAATAAAGTAGAATCCCGATACCGGTTGAACTTGGACTTTTAATAATCACTTGAAGAGGAAGGTGTTTCTTGTGAGTGGACTGTAATTCTGCTTGCAGGGCTATTCCAATTTCCTTAAATTTGCGTCCGCCTGTAATGAGCAGGATTTGACAATGGAGCCGTAGTTCAATTGGTTAGAGCACCGGCCTGTCACGCCGGAAGTTGCGGGTTCGAGCCCCGTCGGCCCCGCTCCACTTTTATCGACGAGAAACCGCTTAAAAAACACTGCCAGAAGAGGACATTCTTTGATCAAATTACCATGAAATATTTGACATATTTCCGCATTGATCTCCCGTCGTGACGGAAAAGTTCCCCCTTTGAGTTCCCCCCGTTGTTCCCCTACCTCCTGGTGTCAATTTTTATCATTCCACAAACGTGAATATTGCCATTATAAAAGTAATCCAAATCAATGCGTTTGGCTATAGCACTCCCAGAGGACTCTGGCACGGTGAATAGTGGACTTCAATCAATGATAAAAAAGGCAAATAATATGTTCATTTGCTTAAGAAAATACACCTATATTTCAACGATTTTTTCCCCAGCTAATGGGGGAAAGTTCAACACTGAATACCAAGATCAGGATAAAAACCGCCAAAAATTTCATTCCATGTTGAAAAAAGATAAGCAGATATTTGTAACAATCTTGAAAATAATAATTTTCTTAATTGGTATAAAATTTGTTATTTTCAACGTGATGGGAAAAAGATTGCACTCGATGAAAAGAAATGTTAAAGTCAAAGCGTAAAGACTGCTTTTTGATTTTTTTATGCGTTTGGGACGTTCGCTTATTTTTTATTCAAATTGTTCGATTGATGGGAATCTATTCGAGTCTGATTCCTGTTTTGGATATGAGTGAATTTTTCGATGTATTTCGAAAGGAAACTAATTATAAAGATCCAATTGAGATGAATTATAAAGCGTTTTTATTCTTCTGAGAACCGGATAATAGTAAGGTGTAACAAATATGAAATCGTCCAATAATACAATCAAGAAAAAAACGGATTTGCTTAAATGTATCAACGATATTTGCCAACACTTGGATTCCATCATGGATGTAGAAACACTCTACTCTAAAGTAGTTCAGGTTATTTGTGAATATTTAGGCTATGATCACGTAGCGCTCTATTTGGTTGATTATAACACGAATAGTATTGTTTTGTTCTCATTGGCAGGTATTTATGAGGGCAGAGTTCCATCCCATCAAACATTAAATATCGATGAGGGCATTGTTGGAAATGTCGTGAGAACCGGCAAAACAGTTCTTTCTAATGATGTTTCGCAAAACACTCACTTTGTGAATATTACTCCAAATGTAACTCCAACGAAATCGGAATTATGCGTACCTATCCGGATTAAAGATAAGATTATTGGCGTTCTGAATATCGAAAGTACCAAGATAATGAATTTCGATGAGGACGATTTGAACTCCTTAGAGGTACTAGCAAACAGGATCGGAGTATCCATACATAATTCGAGATTGTTCGATAAACTCGAGAAAAATACACAAAGACTTTACGATATTGTTTCGTCGATGGGGCAGGGAATTTTATTGATCAATAAAGAGTTCCAAATCGAATGGGTGAATGAGACATACAAGAAATTAATCAACTCTGAGTTTACAGCGCAAAAACAAATATGTTATCAGATGTTCGGGAAAAGCGTGCCATGTTTAGGATGTCCGGTAGAAAAGATTTTTCAGGATGGAGAAATACGTCGTCACATCATCACGACTAAAAAGAACAGACGGTACTATTCGGCTACATCCGCACCGATAAAGGATGATGAGGGAAAAGTAAAACAGATATTAGAAGTGATTGATGATGTCACTGAAAATATGTATTTGCGTAAAAAGTTGGATGTTACCAAAGAGCGGTTAAATAAACTCCAGAATATGGCCGTTATAGGTGAATTGACTTCCAGTATAGCCCATGAAATCCGGAATCCACTAAACGCTATTTCGACTGCAATAGGAGCGTTGCAATATGATCTTGTTCTTTCAGGAGATGATGAAAAATTGATGAATATTGTTAAGGAAGAAACGAATAGGCTGGATAAAATTATTTACAACTATTTAAATCTGGATCGTAATCATGACTTAAACATAATTCAAAATGATTTACAGAAAACTATTGAAGAAGTAGTACTCTTACTAAAAATGGATAAAAATGTTAATGAAGATATTCAAATATTGACCCGGTTTAGTAAAAAGGGTGTTCCAAAACTTAAGTTTGATAAAGACTCTATTAAACAGGTGTTATGGAATTTATTGATCAATTCGGTTCAGTCAATTTCTAATAATGGTATCATTGAGGTCATATCTGAAATTGATAATGGAAAAGTGAAGATAATAATAAAGGATAATGGAAAAGGGATGGCAAAAGAAGATATGAAAAAAATCTTTCAACGGTTTCATTCTACCAAATCTAGAGGAACGGGATTGGGCCTATCAATTGTTAAAAGGATCATTGAGAAACATGATTGGTTTATTGATGTTGAAAGCAGCCCCGGACAAGGTACCGTTTTTACGATAACTATACCTCAAGAGAGTAAGGCTTAGATATGCAAAAAATATTAGTAATTGATGATCATGAAAACAGTCGGTTTATCCTTACAACAATACTTCAAAAAGAAGGATATGAAGTCGTTGCCGTTGCGGATGGAAAAAGCGCTTTAACCTGTCTGGCTAACGAATACTTCGATCTAATCATGACTGATTTAATGATGGATCAGATCGATGGATTTGACATCATTGATTATGTTAAAAAAAACACACCGGGTACCGAGGTGATAGTAATTACAGCCTATGGTACTGTTCCGACAGCCGTTAAGGCAATGAAGTTGGGCGCATATGACTATATCTCCAAACCGATGCAGAGAGAAGAGATATTGTATACGGTACAAAAAGCCCTGGAAAAAAGTCACTTAATTGAAGAAATAAATATTTTAAAAAAGCAGATAAAAAAGGAATGTCTACAAGATCGGATTATCGGTAACTGCAGTTCCATGCAACACGTACTGGAATTGGTCAAAGAAGTTGCAAATATCAACATTCCTGTTCTTATAACAGGGGAAAGCGGTACTGGCAAAGAATTGATTGCCAGAGCAATACACAATGGAAGTGACCGAAAGGATAATCCGTTTATCGCAATTAATTGCGGAGCACTACCTGAGAACTTATTAGAAAGTGAGATTTTTGGTCATGTCAAAGGTGCATTTACCGGAGCATTCTCAAATAAAAAGGGATTGTTTCAAGAATCTGATCAGGGGACTCTTTTTTTGGATGAAATAGGCGAACTGCCTTTATCTGCACAACCTAAATTATTGAGGACGCTTGAGAATAACGAAATCCGGCCTGTCGGAGGTAATCATTTTGTAAAAGTTCATACTAGGGTTATTGTCGCAACAAATAAGGATTTGAAAATAATGACTGACAGTAATGAATTTCGAAGAGATCTCTTTTTCAGAATTAACGTCTTTCCTATTCATTTACCGCCACTAAGAGATCGGCAAAAGGATATCAAACTTCTGGCAAATTATTTCTTGGCAAAGTATTCAAAGAGGTTTTCTAAAAACATCAAATCGGTCTCGGAAGTGGTTTATGACAGATTGGAATCTTATAAATGGCCGGGCAATGTGAGAGAACTCGAAAACATCATAGAACGAGCTGTTATATTGACGAAATCTGATTACATAACTGTTAATGAAATTCCTCTTGAATTACAGAGTCACGGTATCGAAATCTTTACCGTTGGACCCGAACAGAATAACACCAGTATGGAATTAGTTGAGAAAAGGACGATCCTAAAAAGGTTGGAAAAGAACGGTGGGAAAAAAATCGCAACAGCAAAAGATCTAGG
>JAQUKI010000124.1 GCA_028719225.1 Fidelibacterota bacterium
TCTTTCAGGCTTTCACGTTTTTGATTTTCGGCTCTTTTCAAATTATCTTCGGTCTTTCTCAAATTTGTTATATCTCTTCCGATTCCGTGAATACCAACAACATCCGAATGACTCCAGATTGGACGAAATCGGAGCCATAGAATTTTTCGATTACCTTCCTTAGGCAGAACATCGATTTCAATACCGGTTGATTGTCCGTGTGCAACTTTCAGGAAATTATGAGTAAGCCGGAAACGATGCTCAGGTGCAATGACGTCGATCGGATTCATTTTTAAGAGATCATCTTTCGAATAACCCATCAAGGATTCGAGGAAAATGTTGACGGATGTAAAATTTCCTTTCAAATCGGAAGTCCAGATGGCATCGTTAGCATTTTCGAATAAATCACGGAATTGTTCCTCACTGACGCGGAGATTCTCTTCGATCTGTTTTCGTATTTTTATTTCATTAACCAACTGCTGGTTTGTATTGTTGAGTTCGGACGTTCGTTTTGTGACGAGTTTTTCCAAATCTTCTTTGGATCGTTTGAGGATTTTTTCCGCTTCTTTCTGGTTTGTGACATCGCGTGTATATAAAGCGATTGCATTAATGCCGCCTTCGGAATCGGTAATTGGATAAAGGAAATGGGCGAACGAACGATTATTTGAAATATCCTCAAACTGCACAGATTTCCGCGATTGAATGCACTTTTGGAAAGACTCTTTTCGTAGAGGAAGCTTTTCCGGTGGATTAAAACCAAAGATACTGAGTCCGACGAAATCTTCAATTCGCTGGCCTGATTTGCCGATTAATTCAAGAAATGGTTCATTGATTGCTAGAATTCTTCCGTCAGGTGAAAGCAATACTGCAGAATCAGGGGGTGCGTTCAGCAATGCGCGAGTCGTCTGTTCACTATTTTGCAAAGCATATTCGGTTCGTTTTCGTTCGGTTATTTCATTGAGAAGTTCTTTGTTTGTCTGGGCTAGTTCGGTAGTTCGCTCGATAACACGGTGTTCCAATTCATCACGGGCAATTTGTAGAGCATTTCTTTTTTCGTTCAATTCAAGTGTGCGTTCTGTAACGGTATTTTCGAGTTCAATTCTTTGCCGATTTATAGCAATCAAACGCATGTGAAAACCACCAAAAACGAAAAGGCACAGCAGTAGAATTGCAGAAAAATTAAACCACCATGTTTTCCAGTATGGCGGTTTGATGGATACGTGAACAGCAAGTTGCTGGTCACTCCAAACACCGTCGCTGTTAGCCGCTTTTACTCGGAAAGTATAATGTCCGGGAGGAACGTTCATATATTGGACGATTCTTTGGGTGGATACCGGATTCCAATCTTTCTCAAATCCTTCGAGGTAGTAGGCGTATTGATTATTTCCCGGATTTACAAAATCGAGATGAGAAAACTCAAAAGAGAAAATGCGATCTTTATAGGTTAGATGTAGTTCTTTGGTTAACCAGAATGGTTGGGCAATATCCAGTTCCTTGTTAAAGACTTTAAAATGGGTTAAATACAATGGCGATGTATTGGCTGGTTTAGCAATATCAAGGGGATTGAATCGAGCTATTCCGTTGGATGTTCCGACAAGAAAATCTCCATTTGAGAGTTTGGCGATTACGCCTAATTGTAAAAATGAAACATTTCTTTGGTTTTCAAGTATGATTTTAAAAATGTTCAGACTATCTTCTTCACCATAATTTGTGAAAGATGAATTGACAGGATTGTATTTAGAAAGACCTTTTCGAGTTGCTATCCACAAATATGCATGATCATCTTCTGCTATGTCAAAAATGTCATTCGATGATAGTCCGTCCTTTTCTGTGTATTTAATAAAACTGTCTGTTTGCCAATCATACTTTGATAATCCTCCTAAGATTGTTCCGATCCAGATATTATTTTTTTTATCTTTAAAAATACAGGTAATGTATTCACTTGGGATTGAACCTGAATTATCCGGGTCGTATCGAAATTCTTTAATAAACCTCTTCTGTTTTTTATTAAAAACTCGAAGACCATAGCCATAAGCGCCAACCCAGATATTTTCCTTATTATCTTCGCAAATTGATCGAATTTTATTCACTAAAATATCATTAATGGGTATGGATGCGTAAACTTGATATTTTTTCGATTCAGGATGGAATTCGATGAGTCCTCCCAAACTACTACCGAGCCAAAGCGTGTGGTCTGAATCTTGATAAATACATTTGATGTGTTGGTATGTTTTATCATCAATTTTTAGTAACGTTTTGAATTTGAAAGTATAATGATCGAAGTGTTCAGTTGACGGATCGAAACGATTTAATCCTCTTTGAGTCCCTATCCAAACGGAACCTGATTGATCCTGAAAGATTTTGTAGATAGAATTACAATCCAAACTAAGCGAGTCTTTTGGATTATTCTGATAATGTGTATAAATATTCATTCTTGGATTGTATACATCCAGACCCGAGTATCCTGTACCAATCCAGATATTTCCTGATCGATCTTGAAATAAATCAGAAATGAGGTTGCTACTGATTGAATTGCTTGAGTTTTTCTTTTTTTGTATTGTTACAAATTTATTAGAAGGAGATTGTTTGTACAAACCTTTTTTAACGTTAGCAACCCACATGGTACCTGAATGATCTATCAATAAACATTGAACATGATAAAAGTCTATTCCTGTAATGCGACCGTTATCTTCTACCGAATTGAGGACTTTTCCATTTTTCTTGTCTAATAGACCCAGACCGTTACTTGTATTTCCAAGCCAAAGGTTACCCTGATCGTCCTCACAAAATGATAAAATACGATTTCTTGGAGGATCATTTGTAATTCTCTGATTCCTAAATGTCTGAACTGATTGGCGATTAGGATCGTATTTATAGAAAAAACTACTCATACACGATCCAAACCAATAATGATGCTCACAATCCTCATACATTGTCCAAATATTTCTTAGCGAATTCAATGGTTCAGTATTTATATGTTCAAACTGGTCTGTTTTATTCCGATACTTATATATTCCGAAATTTGTCAATGCCCATAACTGATTTTGCGAATCCATGAATAATTGAGTGGCAGAAAAATCGACAAGACTCTTTTCCCCATCAATATATTTCCATTTTCTTTTTTTATGTGGAACCAAATAGACCTTGAACACCTTAGTTGGTATATCAAATCGGATGATCCGATTCTGACTAGTTATCCAGAGCTCATCTTGCAATCCTTTGATTAACTGAATTGAATAAAGAGTTTTTATTAAAGATGGAAGAATGTTGTCAGGGATTAGATAATTTGTAAATATTTCTTTATTTCTGTCAAATTTACATAAGTATTTCTTATCGGTTCCCACCCAAATGCTACCTTTTGAATCTTCAACTACCGACGTAATATAGTTATTTGGAAGGCTTGTCGAATCTTTTTCAATATGATGAAATCGTTTGAATTCATATCCGTCATAGCGGTATAGACCGTTTCTGGTAGCTAACCAGATGAAACCATATCGATCCTGTATCATATCTACTAAATAGACATCCTTGAAATTTGGATCGATTGTTACATGCTCAAAGCGCATCACCGGCTCGGTTTCTCCGAAAGCCGCGGCAGAAAGAACAATTAAAAGTAAGTAAGCCCGAAGACATTTTTTTCGGACATAGACTAACCATCGCTTTTGTTGTCTGTAACTCATCTGAAGTTGCATACTCTAAAATTAAAGGAACCGAAAGAACTTTTTGAAATTGAGAGACTCACCTATAACATATCGGCAAGTAATTTAACAATTAATTCGATGATGTAAATATGAAACTTATATCGAGGTTATCTGATCCGACGGTTAATGAAAACCGTTGTAATTTCTGGGCGAGGTTTCTATATTCCATTGATTTTTTAAAATGAAAGGTGTACCGATGAAATTAAGAATCTTTTTCATACTGTCAATTTTGATTGGAACGACCGCTTTGTTTGCCGGCGATCTGTTCTTTAGCGAGTATATTGAAGGATCGTCTAATAATAAGGCAATCGAAATCTATAATGCATCAGGAGCCGCGGTCGATTTAAGTCACTATACTGTAAAAGCCGCAAATAATGGTTCTGGATGGGGATGTTTTACAAACAGTGGAGTAGTAACAGCAGATACACGATACGTATTACCACTAAGTGGAACATTAAATGCGGGTGATGTTTACGTGATCTATAACACTGCATCTACATCTGCAATTGTTAATGTCGGCGATCTCGGCTTTGCATATAATGCTACGACAAATGGGGGAAATGGCGATAATGTACCAAGTTTCAATGGCGATGATGCCTTGGGACTTTTTAAAGACGGTGTCTTAATTGATGTGATTGGTGTACCAACCACTGATCCGGGTGATGGATGGGCAGTAGCAGGTACTTTAATTGCGACTAAAGATTATACACTTGTTCGAAAATCGACTGTATCGCAGGGTGACACAGTATGGACCGTTTCTGCAGGTACTACTACGAATGATTCTGAGTGGATCGTTTATGCTAAGGATACGTTCAATTATATAGGCTCGCATATCTTTGAAGGAGGAGCGAATGTGGCACCAATGGCTTCAGCAGGTACTGACCGGGTGGAACGCTTCAATGCTACTGTCACGCTGGATGGTTCTGCCAGTAATGATCCGGACGGCTCCATTGTCAGCTATGTATGGACACAGGTATCAGGCACGTCAGTCACATTATCCGCGAGCGATCAGGCAACTGTTTCTTTTACATCGCCAACCAGTGTGGCTGAATTAACCTTTCAATTAGTAGTTACCGATGACAGTAGCGCAACCGGCAAAGACACAGTGACGATTTATATCGATCCAAGTTCAGTCATCATAAGTGAATACGTGGAAGGTTCATCCAATAATAAATATTTGGAGATTTACAATGCTTCGGATGCTTCAGTCAATCTTATAGACGGAGGTTATTCAATTAAGAAAGCGTCAAATGGCGCCGGTGTTTTCGCTACTGATAATGAGTTTTCCGATTGGGGAAGTCACGCTGTTTTAGCCAGCGGACAGGTAATAGTGCTAGCTCATGAAAGTCATGCAATTTTTACAAATCCTGATACTGCCGTAGCCGGTACATACTCAGTTATGAGTTTCAACGGCAATGATGCTGTTGGGCTTTTTCGGAATGGACTCTTAGTCGATGTCGTTGGTGAACCCAGTAACAGTGCCGACATTATTGTAGATAAAACTCTCAGAAGGAAGAATACTGTTTTGTATGGAAACTCGACATACAATTTGAATGAGTGGGATGAATACGCAATAGACAACATTGAAAATCTCGGTTTGCACAGCACAAATCCGAACGCGCCACAAATCTCCGGAATTGTCACTACGCCGGATTTTGTGACTTCCGCAAACGAAATCACGGTGACGGCGACCATCACGCCGGTCGTTGGAACCATTTCAACTGCGAAAATCTGGTACGGTTCGGCGGGAAGTTTGGTGAATTCTACCGACATGTGGCTGGAATCGGGCAACAGCTGGACCGGTGCAATTCCTGCCCAAACCGGCAATAGCATTATGGAATTTAAGATCACCACGGAAGACAATTCGTCTCCGGCCAACAGTTCACAATCATCGACACAATCTCTCGTGATCGCCGCCGATCAACCGGCTACAATCAGTTCGATCCACACGAACATTTCATCTCTGACCGGAAAACTCGTCACGATCAAAGGTGTTGTCACGGTTGGCGCCGGACAACTGAATTCAACGAAGACATCTGTCTATATTCAGGATGCTTCAGGACGCGGATTGAATTTATATGACGCAAAATATTATAGCGACATTTCGCGTGGTGATGAACTCATCGTCATTGGTTACGCCGAATTGTACAACACGACGGTCGAGATAACCGATTTTTTGTATAAAAAAACGAATACAGGCGTCACACTGCCGACTGCACAGGACGTAACCATAGCACAAGCAAACAGCAGTGATTGGGAAGGTACATGGATTTCCATGGTTGGGCCAATCGATGACTTCTGGATTTCCGGCACGGGTCAAAGCGTAAAAGTCAAGTCCGGAACGGACTCGATCATCGTTCGCATCTGGAACACAACCGGCATCGACACAACGGCATATTTGCGCGGAAACACGTACCGCTTCAACGGTATCGGCAGTAAATATACATCGTCCAGCGGTTCGGCATATTATCAACTTCTTGTAGCATATTTGGAAGACATCACGCTTGTTGGAAATCGAATAGAACCGGAAATCACGCAACCGCTGAAATTCGCGCTGAATCGTGCCTATCCGAATCCATTCAATGCGACGACGAAACTGACGTGGCAATTAGATAAAAGCGGCGATTATGAATTGGCAATTTTTAACATGCTGGGGCAAAAAGTGGAAGTCATCGGCCGTGGTTATGCCAACGCCGGTTCCTATACAAAGACTTGGAACGCAAGCCATTTACCGTCGGGTGTTTATTTCGTCCAGTTGCGTTCGCAAAACAAACAACAAACTCAAAAACTGATGTATTTAAAGTAACGCATGAAAAAAATCGGTCTTGCACTCGTCTTGTTTATCGCGCCAGCACTCCTGTTGGCCGGCGCCGATCATATTCTGATCTCGGAAATAGTCCTCCAGCCAAGCAGTAGTTCCACCAGTCACGCGGAGTATATCAAACTGTACAATCCGACGGACAACGCCATCGATCTGACGAACTATTATCTCACTGATGCGACGGACACCGCGAACGATAAATTTTATTATCGATTGCCGGACAGCGCGAATTTTTGGAGCGGCGGCGGTTCGGATTTCATCGCGAGATTCCCGCAGGGATTTTCAATCGCGGGAAAATCGGAAGTGATCGTCTCAACTGGAACCGTATCCGCTTATCAGAATTACTACGGAATTGCTCCAGATCTTTCGATTAAAGATAACTTTCTTCAGGCGATTTCCGGACAGACGACGAAAGGAACCGCGCCGTATTATCTCGATAATTCTAAGGAAACACTCGTCCTGTTTTATTGGGACGGAACGAGTACGACCGTGAAAGACGTCGATTATGCGTTATGGGGCGATCTGAGCGGCGCAGTCGATAAATCCGGCGTTTCCGGTTACGCCAACGAAACGGCTGTCAGTCAGCAAAAATTCATGACGACGCATGTCGATGGTCAAAAACTTCAGCGAGTTGGCGACGAAGGAAGCGAACCTTCATCCGGTGGAAACGGAATCACCGGACACGATGAAACCGGCGAAGATCTTTCGGCGACATGGCACGTCGTTTCCGTTGGCTTTACCAAACCGAAACTCGCCAGCATCAGCCATTCACCGACCAACCCAACGACCTCTGATGCGATAACATTTACGGCGGACGTAACAGACGATACGACTATTGTCAGCGTTCAATTGATTTATACCATCAATAATAATCAGCAAACCGCGACGATGAACCTGACGGTTGGAAATACGTATTCGGTCACGCTTCCGCCGATCACGACTCCCGATACACTTTATTATCTAATCAGGGCGGAAGATAAAACCAATCTGATCTCGACTTCCAATCTGGCTTTTGTTTTAATCGTAACACCGCCTGAACCAATGACGATCGCCACAATCCGTGAGAACTGGAGCGAATATTTGGGCACGTCTGTAACACTTCGCGGCGTCGTTACTGTCGGCAAAGACATTTTACGCACGACACAGATCACGGGATATTTTCAGGATTATACCGGAAAAGGGTTGAATTTATATGAATCGTTGAACTCGTCGATAACTTTAAACCGTGGTGATTCTATCGAAGTAACCGGTGAACTGGACGAATATAATGGCGTTTATGAA